>RFVA01000173.1 GCA_009922685.1 Gammaproteobacteria bacterium
CCAGGCCTTGTCGAGAAGCGGACGATCCGCTGCGCCAACGCCACTTGCAGTTGTTGCTGCCATGTTAACCTCCAAAACACTTGGTTTCATAAAGACGGCTCGGTAATTGCCCGAATCCGCCAACACATGCCGGTAATTGCCCGGCACCTTATTGGGACCTAGGTTTCGGTGAAAAATTCCATCTGCAACCTATTTTTTTATCAAAGGGGGTGAGTGCTCAAGAAAAAAGGCCATCAGGCTGAGATGGGAAGAGTCTGGTTGTTGGATAATGGCTAGCGGCGGCGCGATGGGTTGCTAAGTGAGTCGAGGTAATGAGGGGGTCCCTTTGAAGATGATGTGTTTTTGGCTTCGGATCTATTTATTTGGAGGCTTTCTGCTCTTGGTGGGGCCTTGTTTGGCGGCCGATGGGCGAGTGCATGGGCAGGTTCTTTATGTGCCCGTCTACTCTGAAGTGCCCTATGGCAATAAGCCGGTGACGCTGGATTTGACCGTGACATTAAGTGTTCGGAATCTTGATCGAAAAGCCCTGATACGGATCAGGCGGGTTGATTATTTCGCTGCGGATGGGAGCTTGGTGAGGTCCTATCTTGACCGGCCGAGCGTTTTAAGGCCCTTAGCTGCCACGGAGTTCGTTTTAAGAGAGTCGGACCGACGCGGCGGTATTAGTGCGAGTTTCCTGGTGGACTGGGAGAGTGATGGGCTGGTGTTGCCGCCCGTGGTTGAGGCTGTGATGGTGAATGGCGTCTACAATCAGGGGCTTGCCTTTACGACGCAATCAAGAGTTCTCGAAGAGCATCCTTGAATTCTCAGAAGGGGGGTCGGGCCTTCTCTATCAATCCCGTTGGCCAGTTGAGTTGGGTGAGCGCTTTTCCAAAATCAGAGGGTATAGGGGCATTGAAGGTGACAGGATCTCCCGACACGGGATGGGGGAAGGTGAGGCTTGAGGCGATGAGGAGTAGCTGATGAATGCCCAGCGTTTCCCTGAAAAATCGATTGTGCTGGCCGTCGCCGTGAGTGGTGTCGCCTAGGATAGGGTGAAAGATATGTTTGAGGTGGCGGCGTATCTGGTGCTTGCGGCCGGTTATCGGGGATAGTTCCACGAGGGAGTAGCGGGCAGTCGGATAGCGCCCAACGGGATACGGCAGGGAGCCTTTGGCCAAGGTTTTCAGGAGAGTGATCGCTGATTGGGCTGGTTTCAAGGGATCTTTGAGGCGATCGGTCATGGGGTCCATCTGTTCCTTTAAAGCGTAGTCAATAGTCATTGCCTCCAGGGTGTGCCCCCTCACGATTGCGTGGTATGTTTTATGGGTTTTACGATCCCTGAAACATTCCGTGACCCACCGGGCTGTTTGGGGGTCGAGGGCGAAGGCCAGGACCCCTGAGACCGGCTTGTCGAGTCGATGCACAGGGTATACGCGCCTTCCTAGCTGGTTTCGAAGGAGGGTCATGGCGTTCAGGGTCTCGTGTCGATCAATCTCTGAGCGATGCACCAAGAGGCCTGACGGTTTGTTGATCACCGCCAGATGGTCATCCCTAAAAAGGATCTCGAGAGGTGGGGGCCGGTCCATGGCAACCCCGATGTCAAAGCGGCAGGCAGGAATACCGCACCCAAAGCGTGTGGGTGTTCCCGGGGGCGACCTTAATAGCATTCGAAAGCGCATTACCGCTCTCGACGCAGATCATCTGTCGATAACCTGAATTACCCAGGTCGCCGAGGCTTTGCGCTTTTTCAGACCAGGGATTCCAAACGATGGTTGAGGCGCTTCCTTCCTTATCGATGACAATGCGTCGCTTTAGGATGGGGTCCCTCACGCTACAGCTCGCCTGGGTTGAGAGGTAGACCCGATCGGTTTCTCCTTCAATGTGGATCGGGCCTTCCTGCTGGTGGCGGGATCCTTGGTCGACCTTATCGATAAAGTCCGTGGCCTCCAGTCCATCAATCGATATGTCGGAGATATCGCCAACCCCCAGGTAGGTATGGAGAGCCTCGGTCAACTCGAAGGGCGCGCTGCTTTGGTTGAGGGTGGTCAGCTCGACTTCAAGCTGCGCGCCGAGTCGATAGCTCACCTCAAGATGAACATTCTCGGGATACAGTGCTTGGAGTTCGGCAGAGGACAGAAGTCTAAAACGAAGGAAGTCATTTCCTGATTCATCACGGCGCGCTTCAAGGAGAGACCAGTCGCTGGCCCTCGCAACGCCATGAGCCGGATGATTTGGTTGTTCGTGGGGGCCAAACCAGGGCCAGCAAATAGGAATGCCGCCACGGGGGGATTTCCCAGCTAAAAATTTGGCGTCAGGTGAGAGCCAGACCACGGGCGATTGTCCTTGTGGTGTCCAATGAAGGAGTTGGGCGCCTTGGAGCGACAGGGAAAAGGAACAAGCGCCGTTACGTCTAAGAAGCAGCTGGAGAGATCCTTGAGACTCGAGAGACAGTCCATCAGGGAGTATGGGGAGGGGGGTGGTTTTAGGCATGGGTGGTCGTTTGGGTGATGAGAATGAAAGGAATAGTGTGCGTTGGAATGGCTGCGTGCTCAACCTGGCTCTCTAGCCGACTGAAAATCCAGTTGAAACCGCCCTGAGCGCTTGACGATGTGTCTTTGATTCTTCATAATGGTTGGCTGTTCGGGGCTGAATGGTTCTGGGCGGAAGTCGGCGGGAAGCTGGCGAG
>RFVA01000174.1 GCA_009922685.1 Gammaproteobacteria bacterium
GGATCTCTTTTCATCGAGCGCCTTGCCGGCAGTTTCTCAGGCGTCATGGGCCTTCCTCTTCGAGAGACCTCCGCCCTTCTAAAAGAGGTCGGCATCAATCCTCTTCTCAACCAAAAGGATCCTACCGTCGGTGAGTGATGAAATTCTGATCAACATGACCCCCCCTGAAACCCGGGTGGCGATGGTTGAGAATGGTGTGGTCCAAGAAGTCCTTATTGAACGAACCCGACGGCGAGGACTGGTTGGAAATATCTATAAGGGAAAGATCTGCCGGATTCTCCCTGGGATGCAGGCGGCCTTTGTCGATGTTGGTCTTGAGCGGGCCGCGTTCCTCCACGTCGCAGATCTTTGTGCCCTGGAGCGTGACAAGGTCGATGATGACCAGATTGAACTGATTTTTAGGGATGGCCAGGAACTGGTGGTGCAGGTGATTAAGGATCCCCTGGGCGCCAAGGGTGCCCGTTTGAGCACGGAATTAGCGATCCCCTCGGTCTACCTCGTCTACATGCCGCAAACCAAGACCGGCGGCGTCTCCCAAAGGATCGAATCGGAACCTGAGCGAGCCCGCCTTCGGGCCGTGGTCGATGCCTTCCAGAAAGAACATGGCACGGGAGGGTTCATTGCAAGAACCGCTGCCGAAGGGATTGATGAGGGGGCGCTCAGAGCCGATATGCTGTTCCTGATCAAATTGTGGAATTCGATTGCCCAGCGCCTGAAGACCGCTAAAGCGAAGACTTTGCTGCACGAGGATCTGCCTCTCAGCATGCGCGTTTTGAGGGACATGCACTGCGAGCGGGTGGAAAAAATCAGGGTCGATTCAAGGGAAACCTATAACCGGCTGACCAAATTTGCTCGTGAATTTGTTCCAGAGCTTGCACCACGGCTCGAGCACTATGCCGGTGAGCGCCCCTTGTTTGACCTCTACGCCGTCGAAGATGAAATCCAGCGAGCCCTTGAGCGGCGAGTTTCCTTGAAATCAGGGGGATATCTGATCTTTGATCAGACCGAGGCGATGACCACCATCGATGTGAACACCGGCGCCTTCGTCGGCGGACGAAACCTTGAGGAAACCATCTTCAAGACGAATCTTGAAGCCGCTCAGGCCATTGCACGACAGCTCAGACTCCGCAATCTTGGCGGCATTATCATTATTGATTTTATCGACATGCGAGATCAGGAGCATCGCCAACAGGTTCTGGGATCGCTTCAAAAAAGCCTCGAAAAGGATCACGCTAAAAACGCGATCAGCCAAGTGTCGAGCTTGGGGCTGGTCGAGATGACCCGAAAGCGCACCCGTGAAAGCCTCGAGCACATTCTGTGTGAGCCTTGTCCAAGTTGCAGTGGCCGGGGGGTTCTTAAGACCGCGGAAACCGTCTGCCTTGATATCTTCAGGGAAATCATCCGGGAGGTCCGGCAATACAATGTCCAAGAGCTTCTGGTCCTTGCCTCAAACGACGTCGTGGCCCGACTGCTGGATGAAGAATCAGACACCCTCTCGGAACTCGAAACCTTCACCCAAGTCAAAATCAAATTCCGCAGTGAAACGCAATACAATCAGGAGCAATACGACGTCGTCCTCCTCTAATGATCGGAGACGACAAGGCCTCCCCCGGCCTATGCTAGAATCGGCGACCCGCGAGACCGATCAGGGGTTTTCTGCGGTTTTATGAAGAGGACTTGAACCCCTTCAATGTCCCGGAACCACATGGGCGAGATCGAACCTCCAAGTATAAAGATTAAAAAACCGTTCCGATGAAGAAAGCGACCCTCGCCGCCATCCAGATGGCCTCAAGCCCCAATGTCAGCAGTAACCTTCTCGAGGCAGGGCGGCTCATTGAAACTGCGGCGCAGTCCGGCGCTAAACTGGTGGTTCTCCCAGAAAATTTTGCCCTGATGGGCGTCCACGAAACGGACAAGCTTGAGGTCGGTGAAACCGATGGAGAGGGTCCGATTCAGGAGTTCCTGTCGAAAGAAGCACAACGCCACAAGGTCTGGCTGATCGGGGGCACCATGCCCATCGAAGCATCTCCTTCGAAAGTCAGAGCCGCCTCGTTGATCTTTGACAGTAAAGGACAGCGCGTTGGCCGCTACGACAAGATCCATCTCTTTGATGTTAACGTCCCTGGAACCGACGAACGCTACCAAGAATCAGCCACCATTGAGGCCGGTGAGGAAGCGTTGGTCGTCGATACTCCTTTTGGCCGTCTCGGATTATCGGTTTGCTATGACATTCGCTTCCCGGAACTTTACCGCCAGATGGCTGCTGTGGGGATGGACATCCTGGCCATTCCGTCGGCCTTTACCCAGCGAACCGGCGCCGCTCACTGGGAAGTCTTAGTCAGGGCCCGCTCGATCGAAAACCTTTGTTATACGATTGCGGCTAACCAAGGGGGATTCCACAAGAATGGTCGGGAAACCTTCGGTCACAGCATGATTGTCGACCCTTGGGGCGCCGTCCTAGCCAGCCTTCCCCACGGCGCAGGCGTCGTCACCGCAAACTTTGACCGGGACCGATTGAATAAAGTCCGCACCTCGTTTCCGGCCCTTGATCATACCCAGTTGACTTGCCACAGAGCCCCATCATGACGCTTGACGCCCAGACCATCGCCCATGAGGTCTTACTGACGCCCACCGGATTGA
>RFVA01000175.1 GCA_009922685.1 Gammaproteobacteria bacterium
ACAGTACTAGTTCACTATCGGTCTCTTAGGAGTATTTAGCCTTACCGGATGGTGCCGGCAAATTCCTACAGGGCGTCTCCAACCCCGCAGTACTCAGGATCCTACTAGGTATAACATGAATGTCGTGTACGGAACTATCATCCTCTGTGGTCGGCCTTTCCAAACCTGTTCCACTATTCACATTACTTCCACATTGTAGTCCTATAACCCCAGTGTAACCGTAATTACACCGGTTTGGGCTTCTGCGCGTTCGCTCGCCACTACTTGCGCAATCACTATTGTTCTCTTTTCCTCCGCCTACTTAGATGTTTCAGTTCAGCGGGTTCGCTTTCCTTGCGGAATGCCAGATCTTCAACCTGGCGGGTTGCCCCATTCAGAAATCTTCGGATCAATTCGTATTTGCCAATCCCCGAAGCTTATCGCAGCTTATCACGTCTTTCTTCGCCTCTAAGAGCCAAGGCATCCTCCATGCGCCCTTCCTTACTTTCTTATTCAGTAACACTACGTGTTACCGTGATGTGCAGCTTTTGCTCCGCACACCAAAGCGTTAAATGTATCATGGTCTCATCCATGTACATTTATGTTTTTTTTACTATTAATAGACTGGCATTAACCCTTAGGCTAAAACCAGAACTATCTGTTGTCATTCCTGATATCACTACCAGAAACGGCTCTTGTGTCTTTTAATCAATATGTCAATGAACGTAAACGTGGAGAATAACGGATTCGAACCGTTGACCCCCTGCGTGCAAGGCAGGTGCTCTAGCCAGCTGAGCTAATCCCCCAAAAAAAACAAGTCTATCCCCTCATTCCTTAATCCCACCATGTAGTCCCGAGCGGAGTTGAACCGCTGACCTCTACATTATCAGTGTAGCGCTCTAACCAACTGAGCTACGGGACTGTCTCTTTATTTCTCTTAGACTACATCCGTAGCCCCCTACATTCAACCCCTCTTCCCTTTTCCCTCACCCAGCGGTAAAAGCCCTCACCCAAGCTCTTGTTTCTATGGGCATGCTTACTATCCTAATGATATGATAAACAAAAAAAGTATAAGATCCTCCTCACAACACAAACACCCCTTAAGAAAAAATGGCTCCAGAAAGGAGGACCGACTTTAGATACTCCCAGCTTTCATGGCTTGACGGGCGGTGTGTACAAGGCCCGGGAACGTATTCACCGCGCCATTGCTGATGCGCGATTACTAGCGAATCCAGCTTCATGAGGTCGAGTTGCAGACCCCAATCCGAACTGAGACCACTTTTTAAAGATTAGCATCACATTGCTGTGTAGCTGCCCTCTGTAGTGGCCATTGTAGCACGTGTGTAGCCCAGGACGTAAGGGCCGTGATGACTTGACGTCATCCCCACCTTCCTCTCCGCTTGCGCGGGCAGTTCCATTAGAGTCCCCAGCTTAACCTGTTGGCAACTAATGGTAGGGGTTGCGCTCGTTGCGGGACTTAACCCAACACCTCACGGCACGAGCTGACGACAGCCATGCAGCACCTAGTTTCGTGTCATTGCTGAAAAGTGGCTTTCACCACCGGTCACTAACTTTCAAGCCCTGGTAAGGTAAACCACATGCTCCTCCGCTTGTGCGGGCCCCCGTCAATTCCTTTGAGTTTCACCGTTGCCGGCGTACTCCCCAGGTGGATTACTTATCGCTTTCGCTTAGCCACTGAAAGTCACCCCTCAGCAGCGAGTAATCATCGTTTACAGTGTGGACTACCAGGGTATCTAATCCTGTTTGATCCCCACACTTTCGAGCCTCAGCGTCAGTTACAGTTTCGTCAGCTGCCTTCGCAATCGGTGTTCTATGACATCTCTATGTATTTCACCACTACATGTCATATTCCGCCAACGGCATCTGTACTCAAGTCCAACAGTATCAATGGCCATTTCTCAGTTAAGCCGAGAGATTTCACCACTGACTTATTAGACCGCACGCGGCATGGCTGGATCACCCTTGCGGGCATTGTCCAATATTCCTTACTGCTGCCTCCCGTAGGAGTCGGATCCGTGTCTCAGTATCCGTGTGGGGGGTCATCCTCTCAGATCCCCTACTGATCGTCGCCTTGGTGAGCCGTTACCTCACCAACTAGCTAATCAGACGCATACTCATCTCTAACCGCCGTAGCTTTCAAAATAAAATGATGCCATCTCATTTGTTATGGGGTATTAATCCGAATTTCTCCGGGCTATTCCCCTGTTAGAGGCAGATTGTATACGTGTTACGCACCCGTGCGCCGGTCGCCGGCAAGTATTGCTACTCCCGCTGCCCCTCGACTTGCATGTATTAAGCCTGCCGCTAGCGTTCATCCTGAGCCAGGATCAAACTCTCCATTGTAAAAAAAGTTTGTCCTCTTAAGATCTTGATAACCCGTCTCCAGATTATCCGCTTATCGCTCATCATCTTAAGGAACGAATATTGTCTGTAAGGCAACATTCTCTCTTAAGGGCTAGCATGGATAATTACATCTCTGTAACTATCCCGTTTGTGTGTTCGTTCGTGATTCCGGTAACACCTTTGGTATTACCGTGAGTCTCTTACTACTTTTTTGTCTATCAATCTTTCAATGAACGTCTTTATCAACTCAATGCCTATTCATCTTCG
>RFVA01000176.1 GCA_009922685.1 Gammaproteobacteria bacterium
AAAGTCGACAAAGAGCTTCTCGCCGGCCAGATGATGCTGACGCATCACCAAATCCCTTTTGCCATGCCACCGCGTGTAGTTCTCGCAGAACCAGGCGTATTGGTATCCATCTGGATAGGCTAATTTATATTCCTGCCAAAGCAGTTGCAGGGTGACCCCTTTGGTTCGTAACTCGTTGTGGACGGCTTGCCAGTCAGGCTCGGGTCGGGCCATCGTGCCTTTGTCTTGTGAATCTGCCGGCTCTTTGAACAGCGCTTTCGCCAGTTGACCATCAGAAAAATGTGGCGGGAGGGGCCAATCCAGACCGGATTGCTTAAATCGAGAAATGTATTCCCCGATGGTGCTTCGAGCAAAGCCGCACGTTTGTGCGATCTTTCGTGCCGACAGGTTGCAGTCCAGCTTAAGCCTTAGGACTTCTCTTACGTTCTTCATGGTCAATTTCTCCATCACGACTCCTTTGTCCGAAAGGGTCGATAGTAAGTTGAAATTAACCTGCGAAGCTCCCGCCTAGGGGGTGGCCGAATAGCCGTGGAATCAGTGGCCGGATGCCCGTGGAATGGCCGGCCGGATCATCGTGGAATGGGTGGCCGAATGGTCATGGAATGGATGGCCGAATGAGCGTGGAATACGCAGATCTGGGGGAGGTAAATCTGTAGCGGGGGTCCCCGGTGGGGTGGAGTCTGAAAGATGGGGATTTCTGAAAAAATCTTGGAAAATTTATGAATGGCTAGCCACTCATTGCTGCTTTGGCGGAGTTAAATTCTTGATGCCTAACTTGCCAGCTGGGCGCTTGTTTTCCCTTGCGTCATAGCACTCATATAGCACCAAAAAAACAAAGGCCCACCGAAGTGGGCCTAAGCCTATGAATTAAATGGTGGGTCGTGTGAGACTCGAACTCACGACCACTGCATTAAAAGGGCTCGTAGTACTTTTATCTAATTGATTTATATATGAAAAGTCGTGATCCTCCGTTGCCAAGATGCACCACGATTCTTGATTCTTCATTACTGTTTTACGCAAAACTTACGCAGGTCGATTAGACCTGAACGGCTTCTCTCGACCCAAAGCGGTCATTCTTGATTTCGATGAGACGATCCCCTCACGGGCCATCACTCGCATTGCTAATTGTTAGTCATTTGTACTAACATTGGTGTGTACCTCAATCTCCGTGTGATCGCCATGACAGCCACCATAACACCAGCCCCAACACGTTCCGCCCGACTTGGCCTTCGGGCAACCCGCGAACAAGAAATTGTATTGCGCCGTGCCGCTGATGTCGCTCATAAGTCATTGACTGATTTCATTCTCGATAGCGCCTGTTCAGCCGCGGAGCAAACTTTACTAGATCAGCGCTTATTCATGGTTTCCGATGGCCAGTACCAAGCTATATTGAGCCTGTTGGACAAATCAGAGGAGCCCAATGAAGGGCTGCGTGATTTATTCTCACGTAAAGCGCCTTGGGACAACGAATGAATTTAAGCGGTCCGGAACCCCTTGATGCGTCCCATGAGACTGAAGGATTCGATTGTGGCAAGGTTGCCCTTAACGATTGGCTCATACGGCATGCTCGGCAGGCCCAAGGAAGTGGCTCAGCCAAAACTTTCGTGGTAACCGAGAACAAGCAGGTCCTGGGTTACTTCAGTCTGACCGTTGGTCACGTTGATGCCTTGGAAGCACCTCATCGTATTCGTCAAGGGATGGGTCAATTTCCTATTCCTGTAGTGATTCTGGCGCGACTGGCCGTAGCGCAAAAAGCGCAAGGCTTTGGTATTGGATATGGACTTCTCCAAAACGCTATACGCAGATCAATGATGATTGCAGAACAGGCAGGAATTAGGGCAATGCTTACTCACCCCATTGATGAGGATGCGACTCGCTTTTATACCCGCTTCGGGTTTATCTCATCGCCGCTACGTGAACAGCAATTACTGCTTCTGCTCAAGGATGCACGTGCCTACATCCGTTGATTGATCCCGAAAGATTCCTTCCGACCCAAAGCAGTCATTCGAGGTTCTTCTAGGATACATACAACTGAAATAAGCACGAGGAAACTGCATCAGGTTTTCTGTTTAGAAGATGAAACCCAGAGAGGGATCCATCAAATGAAATCCCTTCGCAGTCCATGAACCGCTTCGCTGCATTTCTAAACCAATCATCCGGGCGGCTCCTGCCAGTTCGATAAAACTCGATAAAATCTTGCAAGTCATCTAAGTGCCACTCTGTGCCGCTAGAGCAGAGCATCAGCGAAACTGAGCCGGCCATTCGAGTAGGAATTAATTTCACGCGCAATTCAAGCTCATGAGTCCTTTCTATGAAGCTCATGCGCGCATTTATTGCCTTGTTAGCTATTGCAGCTCCGTCCCAATCCTTATTTAGTCGGCCCTGCAGAACTCACCAAACTGCGCTGGGTAGGGACCAAATAGTAGGCCCCCGAACCTTTTTCCGCGCCAAAAGTGAATCAATCGGCATCCGAAGCTGATTCAATATCAGGCGCAAAAAAGAAGGGTCAATGACTCCAGCAAGGATCGCTCTCAATAGCCACCGGAGGTTATAGCCCGCGGCACAAAGAACGGCATGGAGGGCATCACCCAATTCACCCTTGAGCCAGCA
>RFVA01000177.1 GCA_009922685.1 Gammaproteobacteria bacterium
CGCTACCGAAATGACCCTACAAAAGTTTTGCGCAAAAAAATACCTCATTGATGCTGATCCAGGCTGGTTTGTTGGTGCCTAATTAAGTCTTAGCTTGCCCCCATACATTCGAGAACATTCCCATCGGGATCTTTCAAGAAAATCACCGGCCGTCCTGATCGGCTGCCCGTGATCTCAAGACCCCACGCCTCGGCTTTTTGCTTCAAGGCAAAAACATCATCGATAAAAAGTGCGATGTGAGGCCTTTCACCCGGATAGAGGGTCTCCTTGCCGGCACTGACGTCACCCTTGGCGACAATAAGGTGTATCTGCTGAGACCCAGCGGCGTACCAGACGCCCTCAAACGGCTTGTCTGGGCGTTGAAGTATTTCCTCAAGGCCCAGAAAATCTTCGTAGAAGGATCTGGCTGTGGCCAGCGATGAGACGATGATCGAGGCGTGGTGGATTCCAAGGATGGTCATGGGGCCTCCTTTGTCATCGGGTCGTTGATGGCTACAACGCGTTCATGATTAAACTTTTCGCGAAGAAAACGCCCGTGAATTAGAAGGCCTTTGGCATCCTCAACAAAAAGACTCCTCGAAAAATCATGAAGAGTTTGATCAAGGAGTGTCAATTGTTCAAGAAGGTGCATTTCCGCGGTTCCACCCTGCCGGATCGATGCCGAGCGAGCAAGCGATTCAGGGAGTTTGAGGTATTCCTTTAAGGTGTCTGGTAAATAGTCAAAGGCAATCCGCTGGATATCGTGGGGCCGAGTATCTAGAAGATCACTCTGGTAGCCATCGAGCCTTGAAAATAGGAACCGAAGACTTTCTTCTATCCGGCTTATTAAGGGGGCAGCCTCGCTCAGATGTCTCTCGTGAAGGGCACGCTTCAGAGGGTCGATCTTTTTCCGCCATGCCAAAAAGGTGGGATGCGGGTCTTTATCTTCCGTTGAAAGTGAGGACAAAAAGTCATCATCTAAGACAGTTAACAAGGCATTCAGAAGGTTCTGTTGGATTTCTTGAAGCTGATCCACGAATCGTTGTGCCAATGGCTCAGCATCGAGCTGCCTGAAATCTTCAGCAGGTAGCTGATTCATCCGAAGAATCAGTCCTTCAAAATCTTTGATAGTCGTTTGAGCCTGATCTAACAATGGACTTCGTGTCGTTTGACGTTCGATTTCGGGCATCAACAGCTTGATGGTATCGAAAATGGAACCAGCGAGATGCCCGAGCCAGGGGTCGTGAATTTTCTGCGTCTTATGAATTTCTTGACGGAGTCCTTTGAGAAATCGACGGCCGGCCGTTGAAATGTTGGGGATAGGGGTCTCCTGCGCCGAGGGCACCGCAATCCATAAGAGGAGATAAATCCATAAACCAAGACCACCAAAGAGGAGGGAAAATAGGAACAGAAATCTCAATAGGTTCCGGTCCCAGCCCGTATAATCCTCGAGTCCCGCACAAAGGCCTGCGATACGTGCCCGCTGACGATTCCGCCTAAAAGCTAAAGCCTTTGGACGGCGGTGAGTGATTGAGCGAAGAGGTTGGCGCATACCTCATTCTATCCTGGCCCTAAAGGTTCCTCTACTGAGCCTCCATTGAATGTTGATTCATCTACAGACGATACTCGAACAAGGGCTTTTTAAGCCATCGGTGGCGGAACGACTTTCGGCGTTGTCCCTGCTGAACACCGCTGTCGCTGAACCAGCGCTCGATTGGACACTCACGGGCGACCCTGAACCCGCTACGGCCGTCTTATTTCCGGATCAACCCGTCTTGGTGGATCCCCGTGAATTACCCAAACGGTCACTGTCGACGCTTGAAGGCCGCATTGCGCTTCTCCATGCGGTCGCCCATATTGAATTTACCGCCATTGCCCTTGCGCTTGATATGGCCTATCGGTTTCGATCCTTAGGCCCAAAATTTTGTCGCGATTGGTGTGGCGTCGCCTTGGATGAAGCGCGACATTTCAAGGCTGTCGAAGCGCACCTCATTCGTCTTGGATCTTATTATGGCGCTTTACCTGCACACCGAGGCCTGTGGGAACTGGCTGAACAGACCTCCTGTGACCTTCTGGCACGATTAGCGCTCATTCCTCGCTTTATGGAGGCCAGAGGGCTCGATGTCACACCCATGATGATCAATAAATGTCGAGGCGCAGGGGATCACGAGGCCGTGGCCATCCTTGAGATGATTCTTGAAGAAGAAGTCGAGCATGTGAGGCTCGGCAGCTATTGGTTTCAAGTAGTCGCTTTGACCCGGGGTCTTGACCCTGAAGCAACCTACTTCGATCTGATTCATCGTTTCATTCAAGGCGGCGTTCGCGGTCCCTTTAATCTCAAGGCCCGCAAAGAGGCTGGGTTTAGCGAGCGTGAACTGTCTCTTCTTGGGAGTATGGCCAGCTAGTAGGGGATCTTATACAAGGGGTAAGTAACTGTTGATTGTAATCTCTGAGAACCTTTTCTAATCTCTTATTATGGAAAAGCGATTAACAAAGATTGGTGAAGCCGCGGCCCTCCTCGGGGTGTCCGTGGACACTCTACGGAAGTGGGAAAAGTCCGGGGAACTGCTG
>RFVA01000178.1 GCA_009922685.1 Gammaproteobacteria bacterium
CCATCTCCACGCCACCTTGCTGTCCTTTCAACACCCTATTCTTGAACAAGAGATGACCTTCCACTCGCCGAGCCCCTTTTGAACCTTCCTAAGGCCTTGAAGCTTGAGGCAAAAGATGACTCATTCCGCACATTAGATTTGAGCCTATTAGGCCCATATCAGAAAGCCCTCCCGTAAAAGGTTTGACGGTGCGATCCGTCTCTTCCCATGTTGCGTGGAGTGGATTATTTTTGTCATACACCCATGCTTAAATGCGCCGAATATCTTTGGACCTGAGTTTGCCCGCCGTGACGCCTCCTGCTGAAATGATTCGCGCGACCATCGGATCTTTGCCGAACCTCTTCCGCCCGCCCAAACCCTACCAATTTCTAGGGCTCCTTTTTGCGTTCGAGATCTTCGCTGCATCACTCCTCCTCTTTCAGGTGGAACCATTGATCGGAAAGTTCATTCTCCCCTGGTTTGGAGGAGGACCCAGCGTCTGGACGTCCTGCATGCTATTTTTTCAGATCATGCTGCTGCTGGGGTATGGCTATGCCCATCTCAGCCTCCACCGACTTTCGCCACCCCATCAGGTCCTCATTCATGTTCTGATGCTGTTGGCTGCGGCCAGCCTTCTGCCCATTGCCCCACCCGCGGATTGGAAGCCAGATGACAGCATGCAACCGACTCTCCTGATTCTCTCTGTTCTTCTTGGAAGCGTCGGGCTTCCCTACTTTGTACTGGCAGCCAACGGTCCTTTAATGCAGGCCTGGTTCATTCGGCTCTTTCCAGGGAAATCCCCTTACCCCCTGTATGCCCTCTCCAATCTCGGATCCCTCTTGGCCCTGATGACCTATCCCTTTGCGGTGGAACCTTATTTCAGCCTCAGGCAACAAACCATTGGCTGGACCTTAGGGTTCATGGTCATGGTTCTCAGCGCCTTATGGTTAGCACTCACATTCAGACAGCGGGCGCTCAGGAAAAATCTGGCTAAACCGCCACGACCAGATCGCTCGGAGCAGCGACTCTTGTCAGAACATCTTCCAAAACCTTTACTGTGGACACTCTGGCTTCTTCTGCCGGCAGCCTCCTCGACGCTTCTTCTCGCGACCACCAACCAGCTCTGCCAAGATGTGACGAGCGTGCCCTTCCTCTGGCTGCTGCCACTGAGTCTTTTTCTGTTGACCTATATCCTTTGTTTCGCCAAACACTCGGCCTACTCAAGAGCCCTGTTCAACCCCCTTTTGATCCTGAGTCTTTTTGGGGTGATCACCGTGCTTTATGCAGGCCCAACGGTAAATCTATTGGCGCAGGTCATCATTTACAGTCTGGGCCTCTTCTGTTGCTGCATGAGCTGCCATGGTGAACTCTATCGACTGAGACCTCAGCCAAGTCATCTAACCGCTTACTATCTCGCAACGGCGGTTGGCGGCGCCTTGGGTGGCCTCTTTGTTGCGATCATCGCACCCCTCATCTTTTCCCTTTACTTTGAGTTTCATATCGCACTTTTAGCCTCTAGTGCACTGCCTCTGATCGCCATGGCCCAGGACCCAACGGCCTTCAAGGGGGTCCCCTATCGAAAGATCATTCGAGCCACCTGCCTCCTCGGACTAATGATTTTGGCGGGTCGGCTCTACTATCACTCAGAACAAGTCAGCACGGGTAAAAGGGTCGTGACTCGGAACTTCTATGGCGTATTGAGGGTGGAAGATCGCTCGAGGGATGATCCTGGTATGGCGCGCCGTATTCTTCGCCACGGCGCCATCGATCATGGCTTCCAGTTCCTCTCTCCCGAAAAGAAGGATTGGCCAACGGCCTACTATGGTCCTGAGAGTGGCGTCGGGTTGGCCTTCTCAGCATTGACATCCAAAGGTCCCCGCCACATTGGCCTCGTGGGGCTTGGGATCGGAACCCTCCTCCATTACGGTCGGGCCACCGACACTTTCAGGATTTATGAGATCGACTCGACCGTCGTTGCCCTTGCAAGAGACCAGTTCACCTACCTCAATGAGACCCCAGCCCAAAAAGACATCATCGTCGCGGATGCTCGCCTCAAGCTTGACCGGGAGCCGTCACAACAGTTTGACCTTTTAATCCTGGATGCCTTCTGCGGTGATGCCATCCCCTTACATCTTCTCACCATCGAGGCGATGGAGATTTATCGCCGCCATCTCAAACCCGAATCAACATCTCTAATCACCATCTAGATCTTGCTCCGGTCATTCAAGGCCTTGCAACGAGCCAGCAACTCTATAGCCGAATCATTCACTCAAAGCCTTCGCCCGATGGAATGACACTCTATGGCGCCGACTGGGCACTTCTCATGGCACAATCAACCCTGAATGGATTCAGCGCACTCGATAAATTCACGCTTGATCTGATTGAACCGACTCGGTCAGTGCTCTGGACCGATGATTTCTCAAACCTCTACCGTGTGCTGAAGTAAGACATCCATGATGGACCTCTTGACCCCTGAGAACCCCAGAATCTTGATTGAATATGGCGATGAGAATGGCGACCATTTCCTTGTGGACTATCATGGAGAGAGATCAAAGTTAGCCATTCAACGG
>RFVA01000179.1 GCA_009922685.1 Gammaproteobacteria bacterium
GAGTGCACTATTTGAAGGCATGTACAGAACGTGAAAGAGTCGCTCAGCGTTTTGATTATCGATGATTCCAGAGCGATGAGGGCTCTGATGGAGGACATTTTGGGTTCTCAATCAGATATCTCGATTGCTGGATCGGTCTTCAGTGCTGCCAAGGCGTATGAGATCCTGCAACGCTCCCCCCCCGACATCGTCACGATTGATCTTGCGATGTCTAGCCTTGATGGAACAAAAATTCTAAAAGAGATCCAGAAGATCAATGCACTTCAGCCTCGTGGTCGGAGTATTGGCATACTTGCCATCAGTGAGCATCTCACCGTGGGCAGTGAAGGCGCACTGAAGGCCCTTCAACAAGGCGCCTTTGATGTGCTTGAGAAGCCACTTTTAGTGCCACATGAAGCCATTCCTCAGGCGTTTTCAACTTCCCTGATTGATAAAATACGGACTTACTCACAGCGGCGGGAAGGGAACTATAAGGTCGTCTCTCGTGTTGAGTCTGATGCGGTCGGTGGATCATCAAGGGATAATGCCCGCCTATCCAATGAACGGAGTCCAATCCGTGGGATTATGATTGCCGCGTCCACGGGAGGCCCAAAAGCGCTTTCGAGCCTTTTACCTGAATTGGTCAAATTGGTGAACCTTCCCATTGTCATTGTGCAACATATGCCCTTGGGCTTCACCACTTCGCTTGCTGAATCATTATCGAGTGCACTTCCTTGGCATGTGCATGAAGCACGTGATGCTGAAAGGGTAGAGCCTAAGACGATTTATATTGCCCCAAGTGGTCGTCATCTCCATATCCGCCAACAAGGTGAGGAGCATCTTATGCTGGCCTTGTCCGATGATGTCCCTGAAAGCGGTTGTAAACCTTCTGCAAATGTCCTTTATCGCTCAGCGGCCAATCAATTGGGGTCCGGTGTCCTAGCGATTATTCTGACGGGAATGGGAGATGACGGCGTCAAAGGACTGATGGCCATCCGTGCTAAGGGTGGGTATGTGATCGCGCAGGACGAAGCCACCAGTGTGGTCTGGGGAATGCCTGGTGCTGCGGTCAATGCGGGTGCGGTTGATAAGATTTGTCCTCTCAGTGATATTCCATCGATGGTTTTTAGCGTGATTAACGGTCGTGATCGAAGATCAACCTAAAAACACACTGACCCCTTTGGCTGCGCATACATTGAGGCGATGTATACACAGCCTTTGTGGTTTGGTCCTTGATGAGAGTCGAGACTACCTCATTCGCGATCGATTATTGTGGGTGATTGAAAAATACCAATTAGATGGATTTGATCAGCTCGCTAACGACGTTGAAAAAGGGCTCAATCAGAAGTTAACAAATGATGTCATGGAGTCTATCTTGACCTGTGAAACATCGTTTTTTCGGGATCCACACATATTTGAAGCGATGCGGACACATCTCTTTCCGCATTTATTTCAGAATAAAGAGGCCCATCACTCACCGATTAATATCTGGTGTGCCGGCGTTTCAACGGGCCAAGAGGCTTATTCCATCGGCATGATGGCGTCCCATTTTGTAGAGCCTCCATTTGGTCGATATCGATCAAAAGTGTCTGTTTTAGCGACAGACATATCACAGAACGCGTTGGCAATTGGCAAAAAAGGGGTGTATAGGGCAAGCGAAGTTGATCGCGGTTTAAATCAGGAACTTAAGGCTCGCTGCTTCAGGCAAGAAGGGGATCATCTTCGAGTCTCAGATGATCTAAGAAAGATGATTTCATTTGACTATCTCAATATGGTCACCTCCTTCAGGCTTGACCAATCCTTTGATCTTATCCTCTGCAGGAATGTACTGATTTACTTTGATCTAGAGCAGCGTCAGAAGATTATCGATAGGCTCTGGCAGCACCTCGGTAACCATGGCTATCTGGTGTTGGGGGCCGCTGAAAATCTCTATGGCCTTAAGACCGACCTCCAATCCGTTCGCTATGGTGATCTCCTCTGCTACCAGAAATAGCCTAATTTTTGAAGGGGTGGGCTTTCAGAAATCATCCATCATCGGCATGTTTTAGAACCTTTAGTAGTCCGTTCGAGCGTCACTATTTGAAACCTTAAAACGTGTCACCACGAACTTCTGTCTCCAAAGCACAGGTAAGTAATTGGAGAGATAACGAAAGAAGCGGGGGGATAAGGGAACTAAGACGATACGGACTCGGGACCAAAAAAACGGCTCTTCGGGTGAAAAGCCTTGTCAATCTGATGTCCTGTTGCCTAATTTGGACTCATGTTAGGTCTGGATGAGAGCCAGCTACTGGAAGATGATGGATGGCCGTGATGGTAGTCCGGATCACTCATCGATCCTGACCAGACCTTGCAATCCATCCTGATCGTTTAAGCGTGTCAGTAACCCGGAATAAAAAATCACGGCCCCCACCAGCTTCAGCACGGCACCCATCTTTGGCGTTTCCAGCAGAA
>RFVA01000180.1 GCA_009922685.1 Gammaproteobacteria bacterium
TTTGTTATAAGTTGAAGTCAGGAGTTTTTTCCTTGGGCGATGATGCGGGAGCTACTGTCGATTTTGGCGCCGAGACCCTCGATCAGCATCGCGCCGTGTTGCTTGAGGACGGCCATCTCGGGGATATTCCCGGAATTGCGGTCGCCCCCTTTGCAAAAAACCGCCTCACCGCCCAGGGCCTTGGCTTCCATGATCAGCTGATCCAGTGTCGCGCAGACGGAGCCATCCTTATCGATAGCCAGAACGGCACGATCAACGATGCGCAAGGCGGCCGTCACCGCCAAGCGTGTGTCCTGATCGATGAATGCCTTCCCCTTTTTAAGGGCCGCCTGGGCGTCGTTATTGACAATGACCCAAAGGACATCGCCCTGCGCCCGGGAGAGCTCGAGTAATTCGAGGTGCCCTCGGTGCATCGGGTCGAAATATCCGGAAGTGATAGCGATTCGCATGAGGAACAGGTCGGGCTTTGTTGCTTGATTTCTTGGCGGAAAATTGAGCGGTTGCGGGAAATAGAACTGCTTATTTTGCGTGAGGCACGCAGGCTACCGCACGTGAAGGCGTTCGATGCCGGCACGGACAGAAAAGTAAAATGTCGACCGGGAAGACCGGCGAAAAATCAGGCCTCAGGAGGAGGCGGAAGGAGCAGCGGGAAAAGTTCGAGCGCGCGGCTATTCCAGCGCTTAAGGCGGGTGAGGCGCTCGAGAACCTCGGGTGGGGTTTTGTCGGGGTGAACTCCGTCCAAGACCCGTTGCAGGGCGGGCGAAGCTTGCTCCAGGGCAGGCAGAACTTGGCTGCGCAAGAGAGAGACAAGTGACGAAGCTAAAGAGGGCGTGGGATGCCAGAGTTCGCGCCTTGAACCCTTTTCCTTGACCGACAGGATCATTCCCTGGTCTCGTAAGAACTTAAGTCCTTGACTGACAGAGCCTTTGCTCATTCCAAGCCTGCCTTGAATTAGGTCGAAATCCAGCGGTTTTAAGGAAATATAGAGCAGAGAATAGATTTCGGCGACGGAGCGCGGAACGCCCAAGATCCCGGCCATCCGGACAAAGAATTCGGCTAATTCGAGTTCATGAGGAGCTAATGGCTCAAAGTCGGGGCGACTCGTGCGACGTCCAGCGGTCTTTTCGAAGGGTGGCTTCATCATTCATCCCTATTGCAATAGGGATAAGATGTATCTTCATTAATTTTTGAACTCGAGCAAGTGGTAAATGTCAGTAACTCATAAACGAGGTGTCCTGGACCGGGCTAGACGAAGGGGACGCTCGGTGGAAATTGGGAACGTAGGAAGGGAACCCCTTGGGTCAAGATTTTTGAAATGCCTCTAATAAAGGGGCTCCCGCCTCTCGCGGAGCCATAAACGTCGTCTAAAAATGGGCAGTTCGGGTAAGCTCTAAGCGCCCATAGCCGCCGGTAAGCATCAACGCCCGAACAAACTTCGGTCCTCGTAGGGGTTGGCAGACTTAGTGGCGCCGCGCTGTTCGGCATTCTTCGCCAAGACCCATCCACCCCAGGCGGCCGATCCTACGAAAAGGACGATCCCGAGAAGAATGATCCACTTGGGCGTCGGGACTACTGCCTCTGGTTCTTTTTTCAAATTCATGAGCGGTGAACTCCTAATATAATGCACTAAAACGGTCTTGGCAATCCAGCGGAATTTTTTACATATGTAATTACCCCTAGTCTTACCCCTCTCTGCATGAGCCCCAAGCAGAAGCCGCAAGTTGTTATCATTGCCGATGATCGAAGCTTAGCCGCGACGCTCAACGAACAATTAGTTAACGCCAGTTTCTCCCCACAAGTCTTCCACAAAGGCGCCACCGCCTTAAAATTCGTCGAGGAAAACCATACCCATTTGGTTCTGCTCGATCCGAGCCTGGCCGATATCGACGGCCTCTACCTCCTCGATAAAATCCGTCGCATCGGTTTTGCGCCGGCGGTCATTTTCCTTGGCTCTCAGCGTAACCCGACACACATCGCCCATGTCCTTGAAGCCGGTGCCGATGATTATATCGTGAAGCCTCATGCCGAAGAAGAATTAATCGCGCGGATGAAAGCCGTCCTGCGTCGCAGCGAAACCGCCGGAGATATTCGCCTGACGAGTAACGCCGACCTGTCGACGACCACGTTTTCCTTCAACGGCGCCGAAGTCCATCCGGAGCGTCTGGAATTGGTATTCGGGCCGGGACGACGCTGCAAACTCGGTCGTAAAGAACTTGGCATCCTTTATCACCTGCACGCCAATCCTGGCGTGATCATCAGCCGACACAGTCTCATCCATGCCGTCTGGGGCGTGCATGCCGATGTCCGTAGCCGTTCGCTTGACCAGTATATTGCGAAGATTCGAGAGGCTTTTGGCCGCTTTGGGCGCTCACTTGACTGTTTCCGGACCATCCATGGCATC
>RFVA01000019.1 GCA_009922685.1 Gammaproteobacteria bacterium
GCAAGGACCGCCGATGATTATTACCGAGCCATTCTGACCGCTGAGTCGATGCTGAATGGCCTTGGCACCGAAATCCCTTTGAAACCCGGCATCACCGAGGGCGAACTCGAAGGAGGCTACCGCTGGAACTTTAATGTCACCCCTTATAACGTTGATCAGAACCTCATGGGTGATCAGAAATTAGGGTTCACACCCTACTGGGTCGAACTGACGGTGGAATGGGGCGGTGAGGAAGACCCCCGGGCTTTTAACCTTGAGACCCTTCGACTGATTCAGGACAAATCACCATGACGCGGCGGCCAACGTCTTTTGATGCCGGCTTTACCCTGATCGAAATACTGATTGGGACTGCCCTTCTTGGAATGATGATGCTGGTCCTCACGGGCAGCCTCCGGATTGGTGCCGAAAGCTGGGAGGCAGGTGAGGAGCGC
Source organism: Gammaproteobacteria bacterium (assembly GCA_009922685.1). Taxonomy (GTDB): domain Bacteria; phylum Pseudomonadota; class Gammaproteobacteria; order Methylococcales; family Methylococcaceae; genus UBA6136. The sequence continues at coordinate 432 of RFVA01000019.1, forward strand.
ATGGTGAAAGCGAGCCGACTTTATGTGGTCGAAGGCTTCTTAAGTCGCCATATTGGAAGTCTGCTCCCGATTTCAGGAATCAACGGTCGGGGCGAAATGGAGCCGGCATTGTTAGGTACCGAAACCTCGTTGTCTTATATCGCTCCGCTCCCCGACCAACTTGAAGGCGGAGGACTATACCGATTTAAGCTTTCGGTGACCGGCGAGGATGACAACAAATCATTGAACGTCCTCATTGTTCCTTATCAATCGAACCCCCAAGGAGACAAGGCGGCTCCCGAACCCTTTGATGAACTCGCGATCATCGACCATATCAAGGTCTTGAAATTATCCTATTTTGGCCCCACCCCAGAATCTGGCAATACGGTTGCATTAGCAGGCCAACCCGGAACCTGGTCGAATCAATGGCATGAATACCAGCTACCCACACTCATAAGGATCGAGATCGAACGGGCCGGAGAAGAGCCTTGGCCAACGCTCCTCATCGCCCCCAAAGCACAGATGCTGAGGTAACCTCAGGATGAAAGAAGCTCTCGCTCGACAACGCGGCATGGCGCTGGTCATGGTCCTCTGGGTTATCAGCCTAATGACGATTATGGCCGGAAGTTTTGCGCTCTCGACACAACGAGAGGCAGGCATTCTAAGTCACGCCCATGAACGTGCAAAAGCTTTGGCCATGGCGGATGCCGGCATCAACTATGCCATGCTGATGCTCAGCATTCCCGACCCCAAGAAGCGCTGGCAATCCGACGGAAGACCTTATCTCTGGCAAGCGAACGGCGGGAAGGTTCGCTTGAGCATTATCGATGAGGGCGGCAAGGTTGACGTGAATGTCGCACAAGAGCAAACCTTGAAAGCGGTATTGAAGCTGGCTCTTCAAAATGAAGAGCAGGCCACTCAGTTGACGGATGCGATCATAGACTGGCGAGATGCCGACGACATCAAACGTAATATGGGCGCTGAGGCCGAAGATTACAAAGCAAAAGGAATGAAAGCGTTGCCACAAAATCGCAACTTTATGGTGATGGATGAGCTGCGCGGCGTCATGGGTTTATCTCCGGATCTTTATCGCAAATTGGAAAACTGGTTTACGCTATACTCTGGGAGTGACGGGCTAAATACTCAGAAGGCCTCTAAAGAGGTGCTGACGGCATTGCTCGGCGGTGATGAGCGCGCGGTGGCGAATTTTATGCAACAACGACAGCTTGGCGCCCCAGCCCCACTGCCTCCGATTCCAGGCATCAACACCAGCGGATCGAGCGATATGGCCTATAGCGTGATTGCAGAATCAGAAATAGATGATCATCAGGTATTCGGCGTTTTGGCGACCATAAGGAGAGGCCCTGGAGCCAACGGTTCACCATTTACCATGCTTCGTTGGAAGCCCTATCACGTCCGCCCAAAATCCAACCCCACTCATTCACCCTGAGCCCTAGGCCGCTCTCTGACTCGCTTTTCCCTCACTTAAGATGCTCAACCTCGATACGCCTTTCAACACTCAGATCCAGCAGCTCTGGCGTTGGTGGAGCGAGGAAATTTTAAGCATGGTGCCCGTTTCCCTGCAGAAACTCCTTGGTGGCGCCCGTGAATTCCTTGTTATCGAAGCAAAGAAAGGCTACCTCGACCTTTATCATCTGACGCCTTCAGGGGAGTCTCATCTTATAACCCTTGGCCCCGATCAGATCACAACGACGGAACGGATAAAACTCCTCGAAACGCATGAGGAATTGACGGGATGCCGGCAAGTCCTTCGTCTTTCAAAAACACAAGGGCTTCAAAAGGAAATCAAGTTACCTTTGGCCGCGGAGGAGAACCTGCAGCGCGTTGTCGAATTTGAAATGGATCGAATCACGCCCTTCCAAAAGGATCAAGTGTACTTCTCGGCACGCGTGCTGAATCGCGCGCGGGCCACCAGACAGATCCTGGTGGAACTGGTTATTGTACCTAAGACCATATTGGATGAACGACTGTCTGACCTTGTCGGTGCAGGATGGCAGCCTGAAATTGTTCATCTCGAGGGGGGAAAAAAACCAGGTAGCTACAACCTCCTGCCGGATCAATTTAAACCCAAAAAAAATGCCACTCCTCAATACCTCAACATTACTCTAGCGAGCATCATCCTCTCGATCGTCATTCTACTGATGGTGCTACCCATTTGGTCCGCTCGCTCTGAATCCTTACGCCTTCACGCCGAGGTAAAAAAGACGAGCAAGATTGCTAAAGAAGTTGAGGACATGAGAGAGGAATCTGACAAAATGCTCCATCGAGCCCAGTTTCTTCAGGAAAAAAAGCGAACAGAACCCGTTCTCGTCGATGCTCTTGACGAACTCAGTCGCGTTATTCCTGATGATACGTGGTTAAACGGCCTACAACTCTCCAATCATAAGATCATCATTCAAGGACAATCACCATCGGCATCGAGCCTGATCAAACAGCTAGAAAAGTCTTCATACTTTAAAGATGTCAGCTTCTCTTCACCGGTCACCAAAGATTCAAGCAATGGTCTGGAGCGATTCCAGATCGGCTTCGACGTAATCAATGGGAGGTTTTCTGAAGAACCTCATTAAGCGGCTCAACCAGCCGATGACCATCAGCAACTCCAAGCTCAGCGCGCTAGGTATTCTTTGCCTCGCTCTGACGGTTTTATATTTTTTGCTGGTCTATCCACTGGTCGTCCTTGAGAGGGACTATGCGGAGAATGCAGAAAATTCCAGATTTAAATTGGGGCATTTAAAGCAGGTAGCCGGCGAACGAGAAGCACTGACTGAGCGCCTCGAAAAAATCAAGGCGCTGGCTAAAAAAAACGAGGCATTCCTCCCGACAGAGACCGCGGCTTTGGCAACGGCAGAACTTCAAAACCGAATGAAACAGGCCGTCAGCGATGCTGGCGGCGAGCTTTCTAGCACCCAAGTCATCCCGGAACATGCGGAAGAAAATGCCATAAGAGTTGGCATCAAGGTCAGACTGGCGGCATCAACGCCAATGCTTCGTCAGATTCTGCATAACTTCGAAGCGGGAAAACCGTATCTTTTTATCGACAACCTCAACATCCGGCCCATCCGGGTCCCTCGCAATCCTAACGATAAAAACCAACATTTCGATGATCGCTTGAGCGTTGATTTTGATGTGCTTGGCTACATGCAGGCACCTTGAGTCATGAATCAGAAATTACAGCCCTATGCGTTGACTCTCGTTCTATTGGGCATAACAGTTTTCGCGGGCATTAGTTTGACTGCTGAGTGGTTTTATTTAAAAAATAATAACAAAACGCTCTCCGCAGGAAGAGCCCCATCCGTTGATGCTCCTCCAGAAGAAAATCTCGCCTCAGATATTTTTAAACTTCCAGAAGTGAGTCAATTCGACCAACTGGTTGAGAGGCCCCTATTTATGGAAACAAGACGACCCAGTCCACCACTCCCCCCAGGCCCACCAGCCAAAACGGAACCCCCCGCTCCAATCACATTCAAACTCATGGGCGTTTTAGAAACCCCTGAAGGTCGCATGGCACTGATTGCCGATGCCAAAGGCAAATACAAACGTTTCAAGCTAAATGACTCGGTAGACGGCTGGGAAATCGCTTCGATCAAGCCTGACGGACTCATCCTTCAGAACGCTGGGACGAACGAGGACCTCGCCCTGTTGAAAAAAAAACCTAAGGGAACAAAACCACCCCAAGAGACACCGCCTCAAAACCCAGAGACGCCTCCCGCTCCCCCACAAGCTTCGCCCGCGCCCCCTCATCCAGGGACACCGATGGCCCCCCCCCCTAACATGGGCGGCGGCATGGGGGCGATGGAGCCTCAGGACAATCAGGGCGACGAGACGGAGAGCGAACGACAGGAGGCTCCCTGAGGAGTCCGCCAAGCCCAATTTACCCCGAAGGAACGCACCTTATGAGCCAGCGAACCAAGAAGAGCGTTGGCCAATGCGCTAAGATATGCCTGTGAGCCAAAAAAAATTTCCCATGCAGACTATCAAGAACCGTTTCATCCTAACCCCCATTGTGACCGCCTTTGTGCTTGCGGGTTGCGAATCCTTGGGACCAGAGGCCATCAAGCGGACCCCGATTCCACCCAATCTCAAGATCGAGCAGATTCATCGAAAGGATCTAGACTCCCGGCCCACTCATAGTGAACCCTTGGGCAGCAAGCCCAAACTGCCACCGGAGTATTATCCCGCTAAGGGCAACCTATTGGGGAAAAGTGGCACCACCATCGGTGCAGCCCCCCCTCTGGCGGCGAAAGGAAAACAGGAAGGCAAGTACACGCTTAATTTCGATGATGCCGACCTCAACGAGGTCGCTAAAACGATTCTGGATGAGACGCTCAAGATCAATTACATCATCAGCCCCAGGGTCTCAGGCAGGGTCACGCTCCAAACGACCAGAGCCTTGACGGATGAGGAGCTGATTCCAACCCTTGAAACCTTGCTGCGTCTTAATGGCGCCGTCCTGATCAAGGACAACGGAATGTATCGCATCGAACCTGAGGGTTCAGCAGTCGTTGGCGCTCCTGCAGCCAAGATGGGGACCCCTGGGCAGCGAATCCCTTCAGGTTACCAACTCCGGGTGGTCCCACTTCGTTATGTGGGCGTTCATGAGATGCAGAAGATCTTGGAGCCTTTGATGCCTCCTAAATCAGTCGTCCGCGTCGATACAGCGAGGAACATGCTGTGGTTGGCTGGATCATCGGATGAGCTTGCGAGCGTGCTGGATACCATCCAGCTCTTTGATGTTGACTTCATGCGCGGTATGTCCGTGGGCATCTTCCCCTTAAGCAATGTCGAGCCGGCCCTCATGGCCACTGAAATTCAAAAGATCCTGGGGGATACGGCCAAGGGCCCCTTAGCCGGTCTCGTCAGGGTGATGCCGATTGATCGCCTGAATGCGATCCTGGCGATTACGCCACAACCCCGTTATCTCGAAGAAATATCGACCTGGATCGGACGACTTGATCGTTACAGCCCCAACCGCATGGGCAGCATCCACGTTTATCGGTTACAAAACGTCGATGCCACCGAGCTCGCCAAGACCCTCAGTAATATTTTTGGTGGCAGCAGCAATAGCAGCAAAGGAGGGTCCTTAAGGCCGGGATTCCAAGACAGCAATATTGGCGCTAGTAGCTCCTCTACCCCAGGCGCCGGTGGTAGCGGCTTCAGCAGCTCCAGCGGCGATCTTGGGTCCAGTTCATCCGGCGATCTTGGCATGGGATCCTCTTCTGGCGGCCTTGGTTCCAGCATGGGACCCAATTATGGTGGTGGATCGAGTGGAGGATCAAGTGGCGGCATGGGCGACAGCTCCTCCGGCGGACTCGGCGGCTCCTCCGGCGGCGGGCTCGGCGGAAGCAGCGGGGGTCTTGGCGGCAGCAGCGGGGGTCTTGGCGGCAGCAGTAGCGGCGGGATTGGTCGTGGCACCTCTTCAACCAAACAAAGCAGTACAGCCACCAACATAGGAAACGTTCGTATCGTCTCCGACCCCGCTAATAACGCCCTGGTGATTACCGCGAAGGCCCAGGAATATAAGGAAATCGAGGCTATCATTAAAGAGCTCGACGTGATGCCGCTTCAGGTCTTGATTGATGCAACGATTGCTGAAGTCAAACTGACCGACGACCTCAAATATGGCATCAAGTGGTACTTCCAGCAAGGCTCCAACCGCGAAGGCCTAACCCCGGTCGCAGCCTTAGCCAATGACTTTGCCTCGGTCGCCAAGGACTATGCCTTTACCTACTCATTGACCGCGATGGGGAAAGATGTTCGCCTCTTACTGCAAGCACAGGCCGATAAAAACAAAATCAACATGCTCGCCTCCCCATCTGTCATGGTATTGAACAACCAGGAAGCTTCGATGCGGGTAGGCGACCAAATCCCGATCCTCACCGGTCAATACGGCAACTTCACCGGGGGCAGTACCACCGTGACGGGGAACCCGGTGTATTCTTCCTTCAACTCGGTCCAGTACCGAGATACCGGCGTCCTGCTCAACGTGAAGCCACGGGTAAATGCCGGAGGGCTGGTCAGTATGGATATCATCCAAACCGTCAGCAACGTCAACAAGGCCGCCGCCGACCCCACCATCAACTCCCCAACGATTGCTCAGCGTCAGATCAAAAGTAACGTGGCCGTGCACGATGGTGATACCCTGGTCCTCGGTGGTCTGATCCGTGAGAATACCGGCACGAGCAAGTCGGGTATTCCGCTCCTCTATGAACTCCCCATCTTAGGGGATCTTTTTGGGGCGACCGTTATGGCGACTGACCGAACCGAACTGGTGGTCCTTTTAACGCCTCGTATTGTCGACAACCAAGTTAAGGGACGAGAAATCTCGAACGAATTCCGCCGTAAACTGACCGGCCTCTATGATCCAGGCACTACCATCACCAACCCGAACGATCAAGGTCCTGGCCGCTAAAACGCCCTCATCCAACGAGAAAACTAATGACCATGAAATCTTTTATCTCTGTTTTGTTATTCACTCTCGGGGCATTCGCTCCTTGGGTCAACGCCGCCGAAACGCCCCCACCGCCGCCTCCCCGCCCGATGGGTGCCATGATGATGAGTGATGAGCACCTGAAGGAAAAGCAAGAGCATCTCCTCAAGATGCATGAACTATCCAACAAGATCCTTGCAGCTACCGATGCCAAGGAAAAAGAACGCCTCAAGGCGGAACAGCTCGAACTCATGAAGGCGCATGAAAAAAGACATGTAGAGATGATGCAGCAGCATATGCAGCAGCAGATGATGAAACCTAAAGGTCCTCCTCCGCCCACACCCCCGCAGTAAGTCCTCGCTCCGATGGGCTCAAGCCCTTCGGAGCAACCCTTAAAGGGTCGTCAGCCGACAAATCATCACCGCATCATCGTAGACCAGGCCGCCTTCTAAGGCGGTCACCTCCAAGCGATCAATACTGAACCCCGCTCGTTGATACGCTCTGATCGCCCGCGCATTCTTTCTGAAGACATAGAGATAGATTTCAGCAAGCCCAAGATCTTTCGCGACAGACTGGATATAGGCCAGCGCCTGGCGCCCAAGGCCACATCCATGGTGGCGGGGTAAAAGATACAACTTTCCAAGATGAAGCCGGTTAGTCTGGTATTCAGGCTGAAACGACAAAAAGCCGATCCTGACCTCAGCCAGAACAATCCACTGATAAATGGCCCCTTGAAGGACGTTTTCAAGCAGCTTCTCCTCGCTGTAGCTTCTCCGCCAGAACCCATCAAGTTCCCTTTCGGTCAGGATCTCTGGAAGGTAATAGTCCCGCCAAATCTCCAAGGACCACTCAGCGATTAAACGCAGCTCTTCCTTCAAGACACCGACAAATTGAAGCTCATCCACCCCCTCTTCCATCATGACGCGCTAAGCCGGGTTATCGCTCGGTATATAGACGCATTCAACAGCAAACTGTTCGGAAACCACGCCCATCAGCGCCTTGATACCAAACTGCTCGGTCGCATGATGCCCGCCTGCCAGCATCGTGACCCCCGCCTCCTGACTTTCATGCCAGTCATGCTCACTCATTTCGCCGGTTAAATAAGTATCTAGCCCACTGTCTGCTGCCCGCTTCCATTCACTGTTTGCCCCCCCGGTGATAATTCCAATCCTTTGAAGGGGGCGATCAGGATCGGGGGTTGCCATGAGAACCTCATGATTTAAGAGGACTTTGAGCTGATCTTGGATCATGAGCGGCGTCGTGGGTGCAGAGAAAGACCCCCAAACGCCGGTCGGAGAGCCTTTATAATCACCAAAGGGAAACCACTGCTCGACACCTAAAAGAGAGGCAAGTCGGGCAGCATTGCCGATGACAGGATGGGCATCCAGCGGCAAATGATAGGCGTAAAGATTGATCCCCCCCTCAACCAAAGGAAAAATGCGCCGAGCAAAAGGGCCCACCAGAGGTTTGGGCCCTTGGAAATTCCAGAGGAGGCCATGATGCACCACCAGAGCGCCCGCACCAAGATCTCGGGCAGCCGCCACAGAATGGGCGGTTGCAGAGACTGCAAAGGCCACCTTCTCAATCGTTTCGCGGCCTTCCACTTGAAGGCCGTTAGGTCCGTAATCAGCAAACAGATCCACCGCCAGCAGTTGATCCATAAAGGCCCCCAGGACCTCCCGACGCACCGATTCATTCATAAAGTCTCTCCTTGGGGCCAGGCCAAACGTCCCAGCCGACCTGTGTACGATCAGGACACCACTGGCCATGACCTAAGGGATAGGCTTCCTTTAAGCATTGATAGGTGTAGGTTTCGGCCCGCTCAATGCCCTCTGCCATAGAAAGGCCGGCCGCTAGGCAAGCGGCAAGCGCCGCGGATAAGGTACAGCCGCTGCCGTGATAGGTTTGAGGTAGCCGCGGCCAAGCGCGCTCTGAGACCCCATGAGGCCCATACCAACGATTCATCACATCGCCACCCTCAAGATGGGTGCCGGTTATGAGAATGTGACCCGCACCCCGCCTCAGAAGCTCAGCGGCGGAGGCTTCGATGGACGACTGACCGGTCAGTCGGTAGGCCTCAGGAATATTCGGTGTAATAATCGTGGCCAGAGGGACCAGAGACTCAAGCATCACCTCGAGAAGTTCTTGACTGGCCAGATCCTCGCCACCGCCTGCAGCAAGAATTGGATCAAGGACCACCGGCACCGGACCGATCAGTGCAATCAACTCTCTAGCGGCCAGCGCGATCTCGGCACTCCCAAGAAGACCCATCTTGATGGCCGCAATATCAAGATCACTCACCAGTCGTCGACCCTGAAGCAGAAAATCTTCTGGCCGTTGTGGGAAGACGCCATGCACATTGACGGTATCTTGCACCGTCAATGCCGTGATGAGGCCGGCAGGATGCAGCCCCAGCGCACGAACCGACTCGATATCGGCCTGAAGGCCAGCACCACCGGTTGGATCATGACCCGACAGGCATAGGACGGTAGGACGACTTGACCTCATGGAAGGAATCGGTTCATGGCGGAAAGTGGGGAGTGTCCCACAGGTTTTGATACAAACCCAAGAAATCAAGGCCAGCAAAGAAGATCGAGACCGCTTGGACGGGATACCGTCCCTAGGATAACGCCCCTTAGAGCCCGAGTTTTGTATAATCTTACGAGTGACGTGCTGCCTTGGAGTAGGTTACCCAAAGGGTCACCATGGCGAAAGCGTGTCGACCTGCGTTGTCGAACGCCCTGGGCCGCTCATGACAGGCAGACAAAACCATCAGCAAACCGTTTTGCCCTGTCGATAAAGATACCCAATCAAGAGTGAAGATGGAAGAATTCCAACGCATCAAACGACTGCCACCCTACGTCTTTAATATCGTTAACGAACTAAAGGCCAAGCAACGAGCAGAGGGTGTCGATATCATCGATTTCGGCATGGGAAACCCTGATCGGGCGACCCCCCAGCATATCGTCGACAAATTGATTGAGGTTTCCCAAAAAGGGACCGCTCACCGTTACTCGGTGTCGAAGGGCATCATTCGCCTCAGAAAGGCGATCTGTGGCTGGTATGAACGTCGATTCGGCGTGGAACTGGATCCTGACAGCCAGGCGATTGTCACGATCGGATCGAAAGAGGGTCTCGCGCATCTTGCCATGGCCACGATGGGCCCAGGTGATGCGGCTTTGGTTCCAAACCCAGCCTACCCCATCCATCCCTATGGTTTCGTTTTGGCTGGGGCTGATGTTCGCCATGTCCCCCTCATTCCCGGCGTCGATTTCTTTGAAGAACTCGAAAAGGCCATTAAAACCTCTTGGCCTAAGCCCAAGATGTTGGTCCTCAATTTTCCAGGAAACCCAACGACCCAGTGCGTGGATCTCGAATTTTTCGAAAAGGTCGTCGCCCTGGCCCGCGAATACAAAATTTGGGTCGTGCACGATATTGCCTATGCCGACATTGTGTTTGATGGCTATGTCGCCCCATCGATTCTTCAGGTGCCCGGAGCAACCGATGTCGCCGTTGAATTCTTTACTCTTTCCAAAAGCTACAACATGCCCGGCTGGCGCGTCGGCTTTATGTGCGGCAACCGAGAACTGGTCGCAGCGCTCGGCCGAATTAAGTCCTACCTTGATTACGGAACCTTTGCGCCCATCCAAGTCGCTGCCATCACGGCCCTTGAGGGCCCACAAGATTGTGTTCAGGAAATCTGCGACATCTACCAGGGTCGGCGGGATGTTCTTTGGTCCAGCCTCCATAGCATTGGCTGGGAGATCGAAAAACCCAAGGCGACGATGTTTATGTGGGCCCCAATTCCCGAACAATACCGTCACTTGGGATCCCTTGAATTTGCGAAGAAAGTTCTACTCGATGCCCAGGTTGCGGTGTCTCCAGGGATCGGTTTCGGCGAATTTGGCGACGACCATGTCCGTTTTAGCCTGATCGAAAACGAACACAGAACCCGACAAGCCGTGCGTGGCATTAAAAACATGATGCGCAAGGACAGCGCTGTTTGATGGACACGTTGACTGCATTCGGCCCACCAGCATGAGGACCCCCCATTGAAACCCGTCACAATCGGCCTACTGGGCCTTGGTACTGTCGGCGGGGGAACCGTCACCGTCCTGCAACGAAATGCCGGAGAAATTACTCGCCGTGCCGGTCGAGAGATCCACATTCGATCGGCTTCCGCCCGTGACCTCTTGAAACAGCGCTCCATTCAAACGACGGGAATCCATCTGACTCAAGATCCTTTCGAGATTGTCAATGACCCTAAGATTGACATCATCGTCGAGCTGATGGGAGGCCTCTCCCCAGCGAGGGAACTCGTTCTAACGGCCCTAGATCAGGGCAAACACGTGGTAACCGCAAACAAAGCCTTGATCGCCCTTCACGGTAACGAGATCTTTGCAAAGGCCAGAGAAAAGGGATTGATGGTCGCTTTCGAAGCCGCCGTTGCAGGCGGCATACCGATCATCAAGGCGATCCGCGAAGGGCTCGCCGGCAACACGGTTGAATGGCTGGCCGGCATCATTAATGGCACCTGTAACTTTATCCTGAGCGATATGCGGGAAAAGGGGCGGGACTTCAGTGAGGTCCTCTCAGAGGCGCAAGCACTCGGCTATGCCGAAGCGGATCCGACCTTCGATATTGAAGGCATTGATGCCGCCCACAAACTCACCATCCTCGCCTCCATCGCCTTTGGTATCCCGCTCCAGTTTGACAAGGTCGCTGTCGAAGGAATCAGCGCCATCACCGCGAGCGACATCAATTACGCAGAGGCTCTGGGTTATCGCATCAAACTCCTAGGGATCGCTAGGCGCTCGGCACGCGGGATCGAGCTTCGGGTCCACCCCACCCTCATCCCCGAACGCCGGCTGATTGCTAATGTCAACGGCGTGATGAATGCGGTTCTCGTCCAGGGAGATGCGGTGGGCCCAACCCTCTACTACGGCGCTGGCGCTGGCGCAGAACCGACGGCCTCCTCCGTCGTCGCCGACATCATTGATGTGGTCAGGGCTTTAACCTCCGACCCTGAAAATCGAGTTCCCCACCTCGCCTTCCAAGCGGGCGCCATCGCCGATATGCCGATTCTTCCCATTGGTGAGGTCGAAAGCGCCTATTACCTGAGATTAAGCGCTGTTGATCAACCTGGCGTTCTGGCAGACGTCACCCGTATTCTTGCGGACCATCACATCAGCATTGAGGCCATCCTTCAAAAGGAACCGCCCTCGGGTGAAACCCAACTCCCGGTGATCATCCTGACCCAACAGGTGATCGAGAAGGACATGAATGCCGCGATTGCGGCTATTGAAGCCTTGCCGACTATAGGCGGCAACATCACGCGCATCCGCGTCGAGACCCTAGGTTAAAGCCTCCCTACCATCATCCCACCGACATGACCCAGCCCACTCGCTATACCGGACTTATTGATAAATACCGGAATCGTCTGCCCGTTGGCCCCGATACACGGGCCATCAGCTTGTGTGAAGGCAACACACCCCTGATCCAGCTCACCAATATTCCTCGCTGGCTGGGTAAGTCGGTCGATATCTACGTCAAATTCGAAGGACTCAACCCCACCGGATCCTTCAAGGATCGGGGGATGACCATGGCGGTCACTAAAGCGGTAGAGAGTGGGAGTCAGGCCATTGTCTGTGCCTCCACCGGCAATACCTCAGCAGCCGCTGCCGCCTATGCCGCTCGCGCGGGTATCAGCTGCTTCGTATTAATTCCTGATGGCAAGATTGCGCTCGGCAAACTCGCCCAGGCCATGATTCATGGCGCCAAGGTCCTTCAGATCCAAGGCAACTTCGATGATGGCATGCGACTGGTCAAAGAGATTGCCCATCATGCCCCCGTTACCATCGTCAATTCCATTAATCCGTTTCGACTCCAGGGGCAAAAAACGGCCTCCTTCGAGATCATTGAAGCACTCGGCCGTGCTCCCGATTACCACTGCCTCCCGGTCGGCAATGCCGGCAATATCACCGCACACTGGATCGGCTATACGGAGGCCACCACGGCACCGGGCCATCAGCCGACAGCGGCTTGCGCATTTTGTGACGGGCACTGCGATTTTACTGAGATCGGCCGACTGGCCGAGAACCGCCCCATCATGGTCGGCTACCAAGCTCAAGGGGCGGCTCCCTTTCTTCGCGGACACATGGTGGATGACCCTGAAACCGTCGCGACAGCGATTCGAATTGGCCATCCACAGTCATGGGCACAGGCCTGGCGGGCCCAAGAGGAGTCTGGCGGCTGGTTTGACGAACTGTCCGATCAAGAGATCCTAGCGACCCAGCAGCTCTTATCGGAAAAGGAAGGTATTTTTTGTGAACCGGCCTCGGCCACCTCGGTGGCAGGGGTCCTCAGAGACCTTCGCTCGGGGCGAATCCCGGAGGGCAAGACCATTGTCTGCACCCTCACCGGCAATGGCCTCAAGGACCCAGACACCGCGATCAGCCAGTGCGATATTCAGCCGACGAAGATTCCGGCCACCCTGGATGCCGTCAAAACAGCTATCACCGGCGGCCTCTAGCCCCTTTTATTCCAGCGGGGAGCGTTCGGCGCCCCGCTTCGGATCGCAAGGATAGGCTGCCTTGAAGGCTTGAACCAGAAGGATCGACTCATCATCCCCCAATCGGTCCGGGTGATCCTTCAAAAACTGTCGAGCCACTCGGACAACATCATCCCGCTTGAGATCCTTTGGCCCACAAAAATCGCGTTGATTGAGTGATCGAAACGTCCCATCGATAAAGCCAAGACAAACGCCGCCAAGAAAGGTGTCGGACGCCGCCTGATGAAGATTAGGCTCTGCGCCCAGCTGATCCCCACCATCACACCATCCCTTGAATTGACGGCCATCCGAAAGAACGGCCAATGGCAACAATAAGAGCAAGATCGAGAAGGGTCGTAGGTATCGCATGATGTCGTCCTAAGCTTTCTTCAAAAAGCAGGCTTTCAGCATATAGCTGACATTGTCGATTTTGCAATCGACCTCGTGATCGCCATCTCGAAGGCGAATATTCTTGGCCTTGGTCCCTTTTTTGAGGGTGGTTGAAGACCCTTTGACTTTGAGATCCTTAATGAGGAGAACCGAATCCCCATCGACCAAGGGTGTCCCATTCGAATCCCTGATCACAAGATCATCAGCGTCCTCATGACCGCCCATCAGCGGCCACTCGTTGAAGCAATCAGGACAAACATATTGGCTGCCATCACTATAGACGTTTTCCATCGAACAGTGGGGGCATGTCGAATCGGTCATGGGGCTTGAATCCTAAAATTAGGGGAGCTGAACCGGCTGCGGCGAGATCCAGTCCGGCTGGCGGTGCTCGGCAACGACATGGGTATAGACCCCACCACGGACATTAAATCGCGCTGTAAGCCGCATGAACCTTGGTTTTGTGGCCGCTACGAGGTCATCCAGAATCCGATTGGTGACCGCCTCATGAAAAGCGCCTTCGTCACGGTAGGACCACACATACAGCTTCAAAGACTTTAACTCCACACAGGCCCGGTCAGGGACATATTCGATATGAAGGGTGGCAAAGTCCGGCTGGCCTGTTTTTGGGCAAAGGCAGGTGAATTCAGGAAGATCAATACGGATGGTGAAATCGCGTTCGGGCTTCGGATTATCGAAGGTCTCGAGCGCCTTGCTGGGTTGATTGCTCATGGGGGGAAAATAATGGGGTTCAAAGGGACATAGGGTACCCGATCCTTCGGGACCTTGGCACAGACTCACGCCGGCCAGAGTCGGCTATAATAACCCTCTACGCCATTCCCAACCAGCATCGGTCACCTCCTCAAATCCCCTAACGACGTGCGACTTGACCGAATTAAACTCGCGGGCTTCAAATCTTTCGTCGATCCCACGACGATCCCAACGCCGGGTAATCTGATTGGTATCGTAGGACCCAATGGCTGTGGGAAATCGAATATCATCGACGCCGTCCGCTGGGTGATGGGTGAAAGCTCCGCCAAACACCTTCGTGGTGAAAGCATGGCGGATGTTATTTTCAATGGGTCCAGCAGTCGAAAGCCCGTCGGCCTTGCCTCCGTAGAACTGGTTTTTGATAACGCTGAAGGAAAGGCACCCGGGGAATTTGCCCAATATCCTGAGATTTCAATCAAACGCCAGGTCACTCGGGATGGCCAATCCACCTATATCCTCAACGGCACCCGCTGTCGACGCAAGGACATCACCGATCTTTTTCTCGGGACGGGTCTAGGCTCTAGAAGTTACGCCATCATCGAGCAAGGGACGATTTCAAGGCTGATTGAAGCCAAGCCCCAAGAACTCAGAGAACTCATCGAAGAAGCCGCCGGTATCTCAAAATACAAGGAACGGCGTCACGAAACCGAGTTGAGAATGGGCCATACCCAAGAGAACCTGGACCGGCTCAGGGATCTCCGTGAGGAAGTCGGAAAACAGATCGAGAGCCTTAAACGTCAGGCAAAAAAGGCGGAAAAATACACCGTTCTTCGGGATGAGGAGCTTCGCCACAAAGAACAACTCCTGGCGCTTCGCTGGAAAAAGCATGAAGTCGACTATCAAAAACTCAAAAGCCAGCTGGAAATCACCCACCAACAGTTTCTTTCCATCGCCGAGGAAGAATACGTTCTCAAGGAGCAACTAGACGGTCTAAGACAGCATCAAGAGGGCCTCCAGAAAACCCTTCATCAAGAACAAGCTCAGTTCTACGAACTCGGCGCCGATATTTCAAAAAGGTCACAAACCCTAAAGCATGCTCAGGAAACCCATGAAAATCTTCTCAAGGAAGAGGCGCGACTCTTGGAAGAGCAGCGAAGCGCCCAAATGGATCTCGATCATGACCAACAACAACTCGAGGACATTCGCGAGGAGTTGGTCACCCTGACCCTCGAAATAGAGTCTGTCACTCAGGACGAAAGCGAGAAAGCCCTGGCCCGGGAAGCCACCGCGATGGAACTCAGACAACTGAGGGAAAGCCTTGAAAATCTCCGGACGGAGATCGCTCAAATCAAAGGTGAAGAGAGCCTTCAGCACTCAAAAACAGGACAAATCGAACAACAAACTCGACAATTAGCGCTCAGGCGCGAGCGCTTAGTCGGCGAACAGCGAGACATTGAGCTTTCACTCCATCATCAAGCGCTCCCTGCTCTTGAACAAGCGGTTGCCGCGCTGGAGGCCGAAAGCGATCTGCTAGCTGCGAGGCGCATCGAAGTCCAACAGAACCTCGAGCACCAGCGGGAACACCAAAAATCTGCCCAACAGCAATTAAACCAGCAACTCGCCGAAATTCATGCGGCGGAAGGACGCATTTCGTCCCTTGAAACACTGCAACAACATGCGATGGGAAAGGACCGGGTAGAGCTTCAAGATTGGCTCACCCGCGAGGGCCTTCATGATGCGCCGCGACTCGCCGAAACCATGGACGTTGAACCCCAATGGGAGTCCGCCGTTGAGACTCTTTTGGGCTTTAAGCTTCAGGCGCTTTGCATCGAGAGCATTCACCCTTATCTTGATGCCATCTCACGTCTTGAGGAGGAATCACTGAGCCTCATCGAGCGGAAGGATCTTGATGCACTCAAGACGACCCCAGGCCCCTCAAAACTCAACGAGAAGGTGCGCTCCCCGTGGAATATCGAGCCCCTCATTGGCTCTATTTATTGTGCCGACAGTCTCCTTGACGCTCATGAGATCAGCCAAAACATCGCCCCACATGAATCGGTGATCACACCCAATGGGACCCGGCTTGGGCCTGGCTGGATCGCTATCGAAGCCCTTGATGACGTTAAGGCGGGAGTGATCCGTCGAGAGCGCGAACTCAAGAGAATGAAAAGCGAACTCAGCGCACTTCACCTCAGCCTTCACACGAGCGAAACGCGACTTGAGGAACTGGAGCTTGGCTTGATCCAGTCCGAGCAGCAAAGGAGTCATTTCGAAAGTGAAGAAAGGACCTTGCTCGCGGCTTATGAACGAGCGAAGTCCGAACTCAGTACCGCGAAATCTCTCGAGGAACAATTCAGCAAGCGTCATCACCAAGTGCTCAAAGAGCTCGAAGATCTCACCCTGGAGCACAGTGAGTACATGGAGGCCCTTGAGGAGGCGCAACAAGCAGGATCCTCGGCAACCCTTGCCATTGAAAGACTTGATCAATCGATGGCTCAACAACTGATTGAACGTGAACGTCTGGATGCGCTAAAGGAAAGGGCCGATCAAAGCCTTCAAGAAGCCCGTGAGAGCCTCGGCGCACTCAAAGGACGGCAGGAAAGCCTTCGCTCTAATGAACAACTGACCCAGCGCCACCTCGAACGCGCCCGCCAGCAGTACGAACAGACAAAACAGCGACTCGATCTTCTCCAAGGCCAGGTAGAAACCTTCGCTCAACCCGAGGAAGGTGCCCAAGAAATCCTTGAGAATTTGATCCAAGAACGCGACATCGTCGAAAAATCACTCACCCAAAGGCGCCAGGAGGCGGATGCCATCGAGCGGGATATTCGTCAGCACAGCGAAGCCATGCTGCTGAAGGAGCGGGACAGAGACCACATCAAAGCGAGCCTTGAAAGCATTAAGCTCGAGCTGTCCGCGAACGAAGTAAGGCGCCAAACCGTCTTGGAGCAATGCGAGGAGATGGACTCCGACCCCCAACAGGTAATGACTGAGTTGCCGGAAAATGCAGATGAGAAGACCTGGCAGCAGCGGGTCACCGAACTGGGCCTTGAAATTAACCGATTGGGGCCTGTGAACCTCACGGCGATGGAGGAGTACCAAGCGCAAGAAGAGCGCATGATCTTCATGGATGAGCAGCACCGGGACCTTGAAGATTCACTGACAACGCTCCGCGATGCGATCGAAAAAATAGACCGCGAGTGCAGAAGCCGCTTCAAAGAAACCTTTGATCTCATCAACGGAGGTCTCCAGAGGATGTTTCCGAAGCTCTTCGGGGGCGGTCAGGCCAGCCTTGAACTCACCGATCGGGATCTTCTCGATGCTGGCGTCACCGTCATGGCAAGGCCGCCCGGTAAGCGCAACAGTTCCATTCACCTTCTATCCGGCGGCGAAAAGGCACTGACGGCTGCCGCCCTGGTCTTTGCGATCTTCGAACTAAACCCCGCTCCCTTCTGCCTGCTGGATGAGGTAGACGCCCCATTGGATGACGCTAACGTGGGACGTTTTAGCCAGTTGGTCAAGGAAATGTCGGAGAGAGTACAATTCCTCTTTATTTCACATAATAAAGCCACCATGGAGATCGCACAGCATTTAGCTGGGGTGACCATGAAGGAACCGGGTGTATCGCGAATCGTCGCGGTGGATATTGATGCCGCTTTTGAGATGACCAACGTTTAGAATCTGAGGCCACTTGATGGATAGAGATACCGTTCGGCTGATCCTGGTTGCCCTTGCGATCCTTGTTATCGCAGGCATTTATTTCTGGGGTCGCTTCAAGAAGCCGACTTCAGGACACCCTCCGAGGGAATTTGGTGCCGACGAGGCCAATGATCAGGATCCCTATCACGGAGATGAGGACTTCTTCGTTGAGAGCTTCACGGTTCTTCATCCGACGAATGAATCTCGAAAGGAACCGCGATTTTCTGGGTTTGAGATCGATGAGAGGGCCTCATTGGAGGATGCATTCCCTGACGATGAGCACCTCTTATCAGAACCTAAGGAAGGCACCCCAAAAGATCCAGCAGAAGGCGCGCCTTTCCTGATTCAGGTCAGCGTGGTGGCGGGCTCCGGAAGAGCATTTCATGGCCCAGACCTTCGACAGGCACTCATCGATGCGGACCTACTCCATGGCGAAATGGGTATTTTCCATCGATACAACCAGGATCTGACCCAGACGCTCTTCAGTGTGGCAAGCCTCGTCGAGCCGGGCACCTTTCCGGTTGACGCCATGGACGATTTTGAATGTCCAGGTATTGTCCTTTTCTTCCAGACCGCACGGGTCTCTGACCCCTTGGGCATCTATGATGACCTAGTCAATACTAGCCGCGAATTAGCCCAGCAACTTCATGGGATTCAATGGGATGAGACTCGCCAGCCCTTGAGTGCCAGCAAAATTGCGCACATGCGAAATCTTCTAAAGCAGCCGGTTGCCCACTAACAATGACGGTGTCGAATGCGGCCCTTGAGCGGGCCGCCGAACTTCGTCTCGAGATCGCCTTTCACAATCGGCAGTACCACACCCTCGATGACCCAAAGATTTCTGATGCCGCTTTTGATGCGCTCATGCAGGAACTCTTGCGTCTCGAAGAGGAATTTCCTGAGCTTTTAATAGCAACATCGCCCACATCGAAAGTCGGGGGAGGGCTGAATAAGGCTTTCTCCGAAGTGCGCCATGAACGGCCCATGCTCTCCCTTGAGAATGCATTTTCAAGAGAAGATATCGAAGACTTTTGGCGCCGATTGCAACAAAAATTGGGTGATGATGAGATCACCTTGGTGGCCGAACCCAAACTCGATGGTCTCGCGGTGAGCCTCATCTATGACGATGGCCACCTGGTCCGGGCGGCGACCCGGGGCGATGGCGAAACCGGGGAGGACATTACCAACAATATCCTCACGATTGGGGATATTCCTCACCAGCTTGGGGGCGCCGGGTGGCCCGCTCATCTTGAAATCCGCGGTGAAGTCTTTATGCCCCGAGCAGGCTTTAAACGCCTCAATGAACGCGCCCTTGCTGCCGGCGAAAAAACCTTTGCCAACCCAAGAAATGCGGCCGCCGGCAGCCTTCGCCAAATCGATTCAAGGGTCACCCAAGAGCGCCCCCTGAGCTTCTATTGCTATGGTCAGGGGGCATACCCTTCTGAAGCCTTACCGAGCCGTCATAGTCAACTGCTCGAGGAATTAAGGCGCTGGGGCATTCCGATCAATCCGGAAATCCTTCTGGTGACCTCTATCGAGGGCTGTTTGTCCTTTTACGAGGACCTGATGAAGCGCCGCCCTGATCTGGCTTATGACATCGACGGGGTGGTCTACAAAGTCGATCTTTTTGCCGATCGCGACCGCCTAGGATCCATCGCAAGGGCCCCGAGATGGGCTATCGCGCATAAGTTTCCGGCCGAGGAAGCCTTGACCCGATTGATTAGCATCGATGTCCAGGTCGGAAGAACCGGCGCCCTTACGCCGGTCGCTCGTCTTGAACCCGTGTTTGTCGGTGGGGTTACCGTGACCAATGCAACCCTTCACAATGCCGAGGAAATTCAACGCAAAGACATCCGGGTCGGTGATCAGGTCGTGGTCCGCCGTGCCGGTGATGTGATCCCTGAAATTGCAAGGAGCCTCCCCGATCAAAGGCCACCAAGCTCGATCCCTTTTGAGATGCCAAGTCATTGCCCTATCTGTCGCCACTTTGCCTCTCGCAAAGCGATAGATATCGATGGTCTTGGGGAAAAACTGATTGATCAGCTCCTCGAAAGGCATCTGATTGAAACCGTGGCGGATCTCTATCAGCTCACGCCATCCGTTTTAAGCACGCTGGATCGACTCGGTGAGAAGTCCTCTCAAAATCTGCTGAAGGCTCTCGATAAGAGTCGCCACACGACCCTTCCAAGATTTCTCTTTGCCTTGGGAATAAGGGAGGTCGGAGAAGTCACAGGGCGACTCCTCGCCGAACATTTTAGAAATCTTGAGGACTTGATGGCGGCCGACCAAGCTACCCTCGAGGCCATCCCGGATATCGGCCCCTCGGTAGCCCGGCACATCATGACCTTCTTTCAGCAGCCCCATAACCTTGAAGTCATCCGGAAACTATTGGATAACGGGGTATTTTGGGATCCATTACCGGAACGGCCACCCATCGAGGAGCTCCCCTTGGCGGGCAAGATCTTCGTCGTTACCGGGACCCTAGAGCACTTCACCCGCGATCAGGCGAGCGAGGCAATCACCGCCCTTGGGGGCAAGGTCACCAGCAGCGTCTCCAAAAAAACGGACTATGTGGTGACCGGGAGAGATCCAGGGTCCAAGGCCACCAAAGCCCTAGATCTTGGCATCGACCTCCTTCAAGAAGAGGACTTTATCCACCTCCT
The DNA here is from genome assembly GCA_009922685.1 of Gammaproteobacteria bacterium. GTDB lineage: Bacteria > Pseudomonadota > Gammaproteobacteria > Methylococcales > Methylococcaceae > UBA6136. Next base: position 20,869 of record RFVA01000019.1, read on the forward strand.
GAAGGGCTAAGAAAACGAGGTCATCGGTGCGCCCCCCTCAAAGAGCCCTTGAGCGCGTGGGCTCTTTGAGGGCTTTTAAAGGAGGCTCTACCCGCCCAAGCATTCGGACCAATTCAAGTCCGAGACGAATACTCAGCTTCTGCGCCGCTTCAAAGAGTTTTTTTTGAGATCTGATCAGGGCCTCGCTTCCGGTCACGCCCCCAATCACATTCCCTCGACCCGGCACCGTCAGGGAAAAGACTCTGCCCTCAAAAGTCCTTTTAAGAAGCTTCATTACACCCTGATAGGTCTCGTTTTCCTGCGTCCAAAGATTGACCGTCAAAACTCCACGTTTCCTTAGAAGTGGGCCGATACACTCCCAGAAATCAGCGCGCAAAAGAAGCTCTGAAGGACCCTTCGCATCGCAGAGATCGATGAGGATCAGGTCATAGCCAGAATCAATCGGACCCTCCTCCAGCATAGCCCCCACGAGATAGCCCGCATCACCGATTCTGAAGGTAACTCGCGGGTCGTCTTCAAGGCCAAAGAAATCCGCCGCAATCGTCTTTAGCAGTGGCCGAGACTCCACGACCACGACTTCAATGTCAGCAAAATGCTGTAAAAGAAAGCGGACTACCGACCCACCGCCCAGTCCTAAAACGAGAACCCTCGATGGATCAGGCACCAAAAGACAGCCAAAAAGCAGCGTCCGAAGGTAGGCAAGCTCAAGCCGATCAGGAAGGGATATTAACTGAGCACTTTGAATCGCATGTGATCCAAAATGAAGGCGGCGAACTCCCTGAGCCTCAACCACTTCAACGGGACCTTGATCGTCACGCGCCGCGTAAATGAGTCGCCCACCATATTTTTCCATAGTACTCAGGCTCCAACGATGGCCGATCAAGATCTTTTCTGAGGGGCTTGATCAACGCCTATAATGATCATTTAAGCTCACACAAGCCCCCATGCCACCAGATCTCGATGACCACCATAGACGATGGGGCTCTCACCTAGCCCTGATTCTATCGAGCTACCGGCACTGGACCGGAAGGGATTTTATCGAAGGTCAAAGGACCGATGAAGCGCTCGCTCAATGGATCTTCAACGCACCCTTCGCGCTTCTTTCTCATGGACGAGAGCCTGACCCCCTGTTCAACTACGCCAATCAAAGCGCCCTTGATGTCTTTGGCCTCTCGATGGAGGAAATGCTCGCATGGCCCTCCCGCTATTCAGCCGAGGCCAGCCATCGCGATGAACGGGCTCGCCTCCTCAGCGAGGTCTCCGAAAAGGGCTACTCAGAGGGCTATGAGGGCATCCGACAAGGCCGACGAGGGCGTTTCAAAATTATCGGCGCCAAAGTTTGGAATCTGGTCGATGCTGAAGGCATTTACCAAGGACAGGCTGCGAGCTTCTCCGATTGGCATTGGCTGAAGGATTGAGCTAGAAAAGATCAAAAAAGCCGCCCTTTGGACCGATACATGATCAACCCGCGGGACGGCTTCAAAGGACCTATCGGTCAGGGATTAAAGCTTAAAAACGATGCGGCCTCCTTCGGCATCCGCGGTGACGGTGTCACCGCCACTGATCTTACCGGCTAGAATGTCCTGAGCGAGTTCATTTTCAAGCGCTTGCTGGATGGCACGCTTGAGGGGTCTGGCCCCGTAAACCGGATCAAACCCGGCCTCACCCAAAAGATCGAGGGCCTTATCCGTCACCTTGAGCGTGATATCTCTTTCAGCGAGTCTTTGCTCAAGATAACCAATCTGGATCTTCGAGATCGTCCGAATTTGTTCTCTCAAGAGGGGATGGAAGACCACGACCTCATCAATGCGATTGATGAACTCGGGCCTGAAGGTGTGGGTCACGACCTCCATCACCGCCTTTTTCATTGCCGCATAGTTTTCATCGCCGGCAAGCTCCTGAATCCGATCAGATCCAAGGTTCGAGGTCATCACAATGACCGTATTCCTGAAATCGACGGTCCGCCCATGTCCATCGGTCAAACGGCCATCATCCAGAACCTGAAGCAGGATGTTAAACACATCAGGATGCGCTTTTTCCACTTCATCAAGGAGAATGACGGCATAGGGGCGGCGCCGCACCGTTTCAGTCAGGTAGCCACCCTCCTCGTAGCCGACATATCCAGGAGGGGCACCGATGAGGCGCGCCACCGAATGCTTTTCCATGAATTCCGACATATCGATCCGAACCATGGCTTCTTCGGTGTCAAACAAAAACGCCGCTAGCGCCTTACACAACTCCGTCTTACCGACGCCAGTTGGCCCCAGAAACAGGAAGGAACCATTAGGCCTTCGGGGATCCGAGAGACCGGCCCGTGAACGTCTGATCGCATCTGAAACGGCCTTGATGGCCTCCTTCTGACCCACGACTCGGTGCCCAAGCTCGGCCTCCATCTGAAGTAACTTCTCTCGCTCACCTTCAAGCATTTTAGCGACAGGAATCCCGGTCCACTTGGACACCACTTCCGCGATCTCTTCATCGGTGACCCGATTGCGGACCAGCGTGGCCTCCTGAGGCTCTGCCTGATCCAAGGCTTCAAGCGCCTTCTGAAGCTCAGGAATTTCGCCGTACTGCAACTGAGACATGCGCGCAAGATCGCCCGTTCGGCGAGCAGCTTCCATATCGAGACGGGCCTTTTCTAGCTTTTCCTTGATGGCGGTATTCCCCTGGAGTGCTGCCTTCTCGGCCTTCCAGACTTCTTCAAGCTCGGCATACTCGCGCTCCATCTCCTGAATACGCTCTTCAAGCTCTAACAAACGGCGCCGAGAGGCTTCGTCAGTCTCCTTCTTGAGCGCCTCGCGCTCGATTTTGAATTGAATCAGTCGCCGATCAAGGCGATCCATCGCCTCCGGTTTCGAGTCGATTTCCATCCGGATCCGGCTGCTGGCCTCATCCACCAAATCGATGGCTTTATCGGGGAGATTTCGATCGGTAATGTAGCGGTGGGACAAAGTGGCCGCAGCAACGATCGCAGGGTCCGTAATCGTAATTCCGTGATGAACTTCGTACTTTTCTTTAAGGCCTCGAAGAATCGCAATGGTATCCTCGACGCTCGGCTCATTGACCAATACCTTCTGGAAACGCCGCTCAAGAGCCGCGTCCTTCTCGATGTATTGACGGTATTCATCAAGTGTCGTGGCACCAATACAATGAAGCTCGCCTCGCGCCAAAGCAGGCTTCAGCATATTGCCAGCATCCATCGCGCCATCGGCCTTACCCGCACCGACCATGGTATGCAGCTCATCGATGAACAGTATGACCTGCCCTTCAAGCTTAGCCATCTCGGTCAGCAACGCTTTCATGCGCTCTTCAAATTCACCCCGAAACTTGGTGCCTGCAATCAAGGCAGCCATATCAAGCGCCAACAGCCGCTTTCCTTTGACCCCTTCAGGGACTTCTCCATTGATAATCCGAAGCGCAAGACCCTCCACAATGGCGGTCTTGCCAACACCCGGCTCACCAATGAGCACGGGGTTATTTTTGGTTCGGCGCTGAAGCACTTGAATGGTTCGGCGAATTTCATCATCCCGGCCAATGACCGGATCCAGTTTGCCTTGTTCGGCTCTCTCAGTAAGATCAATCGTATATTTTTGGAGCGCTCCACGCTGCTCTTCGACGTTGGCATCATCCACTTTTTGGCCTCCACGCACTTTTTCAATCGCGAGGGTCAGTGCATCGCTTTTTAATCCGGCAGATTTCAGGAGATCGGTTAACACCCCCTTGTCCTCGAGCGCCGCCTTAACAAACATCTCGCTGGTAATGAACTGATCACCTTGCTTTTGCGAGAGCTTGTCGGTGAGATTCAACACGCGCATCAGGTCACTCGAGATCTGCACGTCGCCCCCCACCCCCTCGACCCGAGGCAAGCGATCCAAGGACTGACTTAACGCTGATCTGAGACTGGCCACGTTAACGCCGCATTGGGTCAGGAGTGGACGGACCGTTCCCCCCTCCTGATCCAAAAGCGCCACCATGACATGCAGCGGCTCAATAAACTGCTGATCACGCCCTAAGGCGAGACTCTGGGCATCGGATAACGCGGATTGGAATTTTCCGGTCAATTTATCCATTCGCATGATATATAAACCCCCATAACACATTGGTTGATGGTCTTGATGTTGGGGCGATTAACCAAAGCTTCAAGCGCGCATCGCTTTGTGTCGCTATTATTTGACTCTGCCCTCCCCCACCATAGTCCAATGACCCGATCACTGTTTAAAACCTGCCCCCCACCGAAGCGTATTTTGATCATCCGCCTAAGCGCCATCGGAGATATCATCATGGCGTCAGGGCTGATTCCCGCCTTGCGTCACCTTTGGCCGAACGCCACCATTGCATGGCTTGCCGAGGACGCCATGGCAGACACCCTCGCTCAAAATCCAAAACTCGATCGGGTTCATCGGATACCGAGGGCTGCCTGGCGCAAGATGCGAAAGGAAAACGACTATCTCGGCTTGATCAAAAGCCTCTTAGCGATGAAGCGCCAACTCACAAATGAGCGCTATGACCTGGTCCTTGACCTTCAGGGGCTCCTCAAAAGTGGTATCTGGGCTTGGGCCTCCGGGGCCCCTTATCGTATTGGTTTGGGATCAAGAGAAGGGAGCCAATTCTTGATGACGAGGGTGATCCCTCGAGAGATGAATGATCCTAGAATTGGCAAAGAGTACCGTGATCTCGCGATCCAGTTGGGCGCCAAAGAGGAGACCTTTGAGCTTGATATTCCTTTTTCAGAGCACACCGCCGACGCCTCAAAAGCCCTCCTAGAAAAACACGGCATCAGCCCGCCTTATGGCCTAATCGCTCCATTCACCACGAGACCTCAGAAACACTGGTTCGATGAGCGTTGGGTCAGCCTTGCTCAATCGCTGGGCCATCAGCAGCCCCTGATCATGCTGGGTGGACCCAGCGACCGTGAACAGGCCGCTAAGATCGCCGATCAGGCCGGAGGACAGATCCTCTCCCTCGTCGGGGAGACCTCTCTTGAACAATGTGCAGCGATCATCAAGGGAGCGGCATTTCTTATCGGGGTCGATACCGGTCTGACACATCTTGGGATCGCCCAAAAAACACCCACCCTAGCTCTTTTTGGATCGACCCTCCCCTACGCTGAGACGACCCGCGCCAACAGCCGAGTGCTCTATGAGCCTTTGCCTTGCTCGCCGTGCCATCGCCATCCGACCTGCGGGGGCCGATTTGACTGCATGCGGCATCTTGATGAATCTATGGTCCTGCATGCTCTGAAAGATCTTTTGAAGGATCAAAAGGACGCGCGGCATGAAGGAAGCCCACGGGGACTTTGAGGGCGTTTAACCGTAGAATAACTCCCACACCCAAAAGAGCATCGCATGCAGATCGGCCCCTATACCCTCGAGAACCGGTTTATTTTGGCCCCTATGGCGGGCGTCACCGACCGTCCTTACAGGAACCTCTGCAGACGCTATGGAGCCGCCCTCGCTGTCAGCGAAATGGTGAGCGCAAACCCCGAGCTTCAAGACGATCGTAAAACCCTCATGCGAACCGACCAGACTGGGGAGACAGGGATCCGATCGGTGCAGATTTTGGGCAACGTTCCCAAGGAGATGGCCCTGGCAGCGAAAATCAATGCTGACCGGGGCGCGCATATCATCGACATCAACATGGGCTGCCCGGCCAAGAAGGTCTGTAAAAAAGCGGCCGGATCGGCCTTACTTCGAGATGAACCTCTGGTCCGCCAAATTCTTGAAGCGGTCGTCTCGGCAGTTGATCTCCCGGTCACCCTCAAAATTCGGACCGGGTGGGACCCTGAAAACCGAAATGCCTTGACCATTGCACGAATCGCCGAAAGCGCTGGCATCAAAGCACTCACCATCCATGGTCGAACCCGTGCCTGCGGGTTTTCGGGATCCGCCGAATACCGTACAATCGGAGCCGTCAAGGCAGCCGTCAACATCCCGGTAATTGCCAATGGAGACATCGACAGCCCTTCAAAGGCCGTCGCTGTTTTGGAGGCGACGGGTGCGGATGCCGTGATGATAGGGCGGGCAGCCCTTGGCCAGCCGTGGCTCTTTAGAGCCCTGCTGGCGACAACAAATCCTCGGGCAGAGACTTTTCGACCTGATCTGGCTGAAGTCCGAGATGTGGTGCTTGAGCATCTTGAAGACCTCCACTCCTTTTATGGAGCGCATCAGGGGGTTCGTATCGCAAGAAAGCATATTGGCTGGTATTTCGATCATCTACCTCCTACGATGGATTTCAAGAAAACATTCAATAATCAAGAGTCCACCGCGGGTCAATATCAGGCTCTGGAACATGTTTTTGCTGAAATGAACGTGCCTGACCTCGCATGAAAAGAGAGCACCCTTCTCAGGCTGACCTCGCTGATGGAAGCTTCATTGCCAGCGCTCAACTGAATGCACGCCTTTCGGAAAATGTCCTTGAGGCACTCAAAGACTACTTCGCAACGCTTGATGGGCATGGTGCCAACAACCTTTATGAGTTGGTCCTATCGGAAGTCGAACGCCCACTCCTTCGAGCCGTGATGCAACATTGCAATCACAATCAGTCCAAGGCCGCGCAGGTTCTTGGACTCTCTCGCAGCACCTTGCGTAAGAAAATGAATCTCTACGGCATCGAATAACGCCGTCTCACCGGAATGCCATGAAAAAAATTGTTACCCGGGCGCTGATCAGCGTTTCCGATAAGACCGGTCTTTTTGAACTGGCCAGAGGCCTTGACCGACTTGGAATCGAGATCCTTTCCTCCGGCGGGACCTTCAAGGCCCTCCGTGAAGAAGGGATCACCGCGACTGAAGTCTCTGATCACACCGGCTTTCCAGAAATCATGGGGGGCCGCATTAAAACGCTACACCCCCTCATCCACGGCGGCATCCTCGGGCGTCGTGGCACCGATGAAGCCGTGATGGGCGACCATGGAATCCTTCCCATTGATCTGGTGATCGTCAATCTTTATCCCTTTGAAAAAACGATTGCCGACCCTCAATCCTCCCGTGAAGACGCCATCGAAAACATCGATATCGGTGGCCCAGCGATGATTCGGGCTGCGGCCAAGAATCATGATGCCGTCGGTGTGCTCATCGATCCTAAGGACTACCACAGAATCCTCAAGGAACTCGAAGAGAATGGCCAAGCACTCTGCGATAAGACCCGATTTGAGCTTGCAGCCAAGAGCTTCCAGCATACTGCCGCCTATGATCGCTATGGGGAAAACCCCCATCAGGACGGCGCCTTTTACCGGGAGCTAACACCACCCCGAGGATCCATACCCACCGCGCATCAGGTTCAAGGTAAGGCCCTCTCCTTCAATAACATCGCTGATGCAGATGCGGCCCTTGAGTGCGTCAAACAATTCGATGAGGTGCCCGCCTGCGTCATCGTGAAGCATGCGAATCCCTGCGGGGTGGCGATCGGTCAAAGTCTTCTCAGGGCTTATCAAAGGGCCTATGCCACCGACCCCACCTCCGCCTTTGGGGGCATTATTGCCTTCAACGGTGCGCTTGATGCCGAAACGGCCACAGCGATCATCCAGCAACAGTTTGTGGAGGTGATTCTCGCCCCCGTCATTGAGGAAAGCGCCAAGTTGGTTTTTGCCACGAAACCCAATATTCGTGTCCTTGAGACCGGGACCTGGGACAAGACGCCGCCCCCAAGTTGGGACTTCAAACGAATAACAGGCGGACTTCTCCTCCAAAACCTCGACCAAGGGATGGTGGACTCTAGAGACCTTCGGGTCGTGACGACCCGAAGCCCCAGTGATCAGGAACTTAACGATCTTCTTTTTGCCTGGAAGGTTGCGAAGTTTGTTAAGTCAAACGCCATCGTCTACGCCAAGGAGGGACAAACCATTGGCGTCGGCGCAGGCCAAATGAGCCGGGTCTACTCTGCCCGTATCGCTGCGATCAAAGCGCTAGATGCGGGCCTCAAGGTCAAAGGCTCTGTGGTGGCATCCGATGCTTTTTTTCCTTTTCGAGATGGGGTCGATTCTGCAGCCGAAGCCGGTGTCACCGCCCTTATCCAGCCCGGCGGATCGGTTCGAGATACGGAAGTGATTGAGGCTGCCAACCAATACGGGATGGCCATGGTCTTCACCGGTATGCGGCATTTTCGTCATTAGGCTACCCCGATGCGTGATTCCGACCTCGCCCGCCAAACGGATCTCTGCGTCAAATGTGGATTATGTCTTCCTCACTGCCCGACCTACCTTAAGACCCAGGATGAAAATGAGTCCCCGCGTGGCCGCCTGTCACTGATTCAAGGCTGGGCCCGCAGCGAACTAGAGGCGGACCAGACCCTTAAGACGCATGTTGATCAATGCCTTCTCTGCAGGGCCTGCGAAACGGTCTGTCCTGCCTACGTGCCCTACGGAGAGATTGTCGACCGGTTCAAGGGAGGCACCAGCCACCAGCCGCTGGCACATTCCTTGATCAGCCGCAGTCGGACATTCCTCATCCGAAAGGCCCTTGATCGAGCCCCGGGGGGAAATCTCGAAACACGGCTGCTGGCCGCTGGACAGTCAAGCCTCTTAAGGCGCTTAGCCCGCTGGATGGGTTTTGGCGGTCTGATGGAGGGCCTCCCAAAGCCTTTACCGTGGCCTCAAACATCAGCCCGAGGGGAACCCGGAACGGAGCCGGCCGCTGAGGTTCAGCTTTTTCTAGGATGCACCGCCGGGCTGATGGACCGAGAAACGATACAATCCATTTTGTTGATTTTCGAATACCTAGGGATTCCCGTTTCGATCCCTTCAGACCAGACCTGTTGTGGCGCCCTCGACCAGCATCGTGGACAAACTGACCGCGCCCAAAAGGCCATGAGGCAAAACATCGCCGCCTTCTCAAGCTCGCCGAAAACCCCGCCCATCGTCAGCTTTGCCAGTGGCTGCGGCGCGATGCTCAGCGATTATGAGCGCGTCTTAAAAGAGGAAGGGGCCGCTGCTTTCAGTCAGCGTTTCAGAGATATCAGTACCTTCCTTAGGGCCACCCCGTGGCCCGAGGATCCTTTGCGCCCGCTCGATCAGACCGTCTGCTTGCATGTCCCCTGCTCACTCAAAAATGTCCTCCATCAAGAACAAGCGGCCGGTGAGATACTCAAGCGTATCCCTCAGCTGAAGGTCGTCAACCTTCCTTCAAAAACCAAATGTTGCGGGGCAGCTGGGACCTATATGATCGATTATCCAGAGATGGCGAAGGAGCTCCAGGAGGATGTGATTGAGGCGATCCTCGAAACCGGGGCCAGCGCCTTCCTAACCTCAAACCCTGGATGCGCGACCCATTTGAGATCGGGTCTAGAAGCCCGGGGCCGGGGCGATATCGAGGTCCTTCATCCGGTCACCCTGATCGCAAGACAACTCAGAAACACCTAGCGAGGAAGGGATCCTCGTTGATCAGGGACCTCGACATCAAAGAGCTTCACCAAATCCTTATAGACCCCACCCCGCTCGGTATCCCAAAGCGCCTCGTCATTGATTTCAAGAAGCTCGACCAATAGCCTCCTAGCCAGATCCTGTTGATCTTCTCTCAGCAACTGCTGAATCAAGCCGCGGAGGCGAGCCTCACTGAAGGGGTGGTTCCGATAGGACTCTGTGAGGATGAGCAACGCATCGCTCCCCGAGAGCCTCACCCTCTCTGGAGGCCGCTCCAGCCGACGCCATAGACCGGCCATCTGATCTTGATTCTGCTTCCAAAGCGCATCGCCAATGGATTGGCAAAGAGCAGCAAACTGATGAATGTTGGATGATAACCAACGAAATTTAAGGCAAAGCCCATAGGCTTCTTGGCTGAAATGATCAAAGCGATGCAATCGTTCGATCAGGATCTGCTGACTGCTGGCTTCATGCTGAAGCCCCCAAAAGACCGTTGGATATAAAAACGATTGGTCGAGATAGCCGTTCAGCGCGTCCATCGAGACGGTCTTCAGATCGCCTTTCGCTGAGGATCTCATCAGGTCGCTGAGAGCGTCATCGAAATGCGCCTCATCCCCCCTAGAAAGCGCCATGGTCCTCGAAAAATCATAGACCGCGAGAGGGACTTCCACCTCTCCTGAAAAGGCTGGCCATGAAAAGCCGCCAGCGATCATCAGGAAGGCGATGCAGACCGGCCTGAAGGGGATGGCCATCTTTAAGAGCGGGGTCACCGGGCCTGATCCTGAACGTCCAGTTGATGGGTCAGGATCGTCACGATTCGATCATAAGGGTCCCGCACCATTCGGCTCGACCAGCCTTTGATCCTTGCTTCACCTAAAACCCAGTAACCGATCGAATGGGCGGCCTTCGGCGAACCCTTTGGCAATGGCCAAAGCGGTTTTAATGGTGGCTGAAGCACCATATTCTCCAAATGCCCGGAAGAGTCCCAAGACGCTTTAATGCGCATCCGTTCCCGGTTGGCTCGCCAATTTGCGATCATCTCGCCTCTTTGGAAAGACACGTCGGTGTCCTCTTTGAATCCCTTCAAGGTTTTTTCAACTTCCCCTAAGGCCTCATGGGCGGCGACACCTTCTGGATGCCAAAGCCAAACCTCGGTGAGCCCCCCCATGGAGGATAATCGGCCAAAGACCCGGTGCCATTGTTCCACATAGCGGCTATAGCGGGCATAGCGGATGATTTGACGAACAGGTTCAGCCTGGGGCGAGGCGAGAGAGGCCATATCGAGCGCGGTCTCAGAATCCAAGCAAAAGTCATCCTTCGCCGTTTTGATGCTGTGTTCAAAGATCGGAACAAACAGCCTTTTTTCAGGCGGCGCATCAAACCAGGCCGGGGTGATTCGCCAGGGGGTTGCCGTATTCATGCTGTCGCCCACGTGATCGAAAACAAGGCCGATTCCGGCTTTTTGATAAGCCCACCAAGCGGTACGATCAGAAATCCAGCCATGACTCCTAATCGAGAGGAGGCTCTGACGCTGAAAGGGATAAAAACCCATCCCAAGTAAGGACTGAGACCTCAAGAGGTCATACAACATGCCCAAGCGCTTGAACCAATACTTTTTCGCCAGCATCACCTTGCCCCTGAGATTATGGATGGATAGCTCCACCTCTTGAGCCTCCTGATGAAGATGAGCCATCAAGTCAGGTGATGAGCGGCCCACCGCCCCATCGATATAGAGCGAAAAGGGGACCCCCAAACGCTCCGTCAACTGCACCATTGGCCAGGTCACGGCATCAGGACCCCCGGACCTTGGATCGTGGACGTCACCGGTCACGATGACCGCATGCGGTTGATCGCCCGGCGCCTCGAACAGTAAGGGAATCTGCTGATGATGGAATTCAAAGAGAAGATTAGCCGTCAGCCAGCGCATCAAGGCATGAGCGCTAGAGGCCCCGCTGCAATCAAGGGCTCCCCCTTCAGATTCCAGCGAGGGGTAGCATGCCGCCACATCCGCGAGTGAAAATCCAACAAAGAGGACCCGCCCCTTTTGAAGGGGGTGCAAGACCAGTGTAGGAGGGGTTTGGGGGACCACCAGCCCCACATCCGAGAGATGAAGTTCGGCGCTTTCGGCGAGGACTTCCGAAGGATTAATGGCCTTAAAGGCGACATGATGTCCTAAGCCTTTCTTTCCGAGCCGAAGGCCATCACCCGCTAAAAGGGGACTTAGAAGAGGAGAATTTTGGATCAATCGGGGATAAAGCCCCATAAGCCCCGGATCCATATGTTCTTGGGAGACCCCGGAGAGCTCAGGGTCGAGAGGTGGCTGCGCCCCATGATCTTTGGAGGGCTCGAACTCAGGGCCAGAAGCCCACAATAAAAGACCACCGGCCCGGACCCACGCTTTAAGACGGGAGACGCTCGATGGCGGCAACGCGACCGCATCGACAATCAGGAGATCGGCCTTCGGAAGGGGGGCCTCTGAGGCCGGATCCCAAACCTCGACCTGAACCCCGCCGCCTCGAAGGACCCAAGACCATTCACGAACCGCGACCTCGCTATCACCAGCGCCTCGTGCCACCGCGATATGAAGGGGTTCTGAGGCCTGGGTGGGGGCGTTGGGCAAGAGCGCCAAGAGGGCGAACAAAGAGCTAACCAAGAGCGCCATCCGCCCTCGAGAGGGGCGGCTAAGACTTGAACTTAATCCTTTGATACTCAAGGTCAGTCGTTATCGCTCATACCTTTGGGATCAACAAGCAAGAGCTTGGCGCCTGGCAATAAAGGGCACGCATTGATGAAGCGATCGCCAACACCCATGGTCACTCAGCCCGCCATTAGCGGCGGAGCTTGTAGTTTCTACCGTAGAAGATTTCAGCCATTTCATGCTTGAGTTGACGGCCAATAGCTGCGCGCTCATCAGAGGTGAGTGCATCCTTATCGGTATCAAAGAGGTAATTATCGAGCGCAAAATCCTTCAAAATCATCTTGGTATGGAAGATGTTTTCTTGATACACATTGACATCAATCATCTGATAGCGCTCTGCCGTCAGATCAGAGATGTAGTTCTGGATCGAGGTGATCTCATGATCAATGTAATGCTTCTGACCACTGATATCTCGTGTGAAACCACGAACGCGGTAATCCATAATCACGATATCGGATTCAAAGCTATGAATCAGATAATTGAGGGCCTTCAACGGTGAGATCCGTCCGCAGGTCGAGACATCAATGTCCGCTCTAAAGGTACTGATGCCCCCATAGGGATGACTTTCTGGGTAAGTATGGACCGTGATGTGACTCTTATTGAGATGAGCCACCACGGAGTCGGGCATGGGACCCGGCTCTTCCATATTCCCGACCAGCGATGGCGCCTCGTTACCCTCTGAGATCAGCATGGTGACACTGGCGCCCTGTGGCTCATAGTCCTGACGGGCGATATTCAGAATCTGCGCACCAATAATGGCGTTAACATCGGTCAAGATCTGGGTCAGACGCTCCGCGTTATACATTTCATCGATGTACTCGATATAGCGCCGTTGCTGCTGTTCTGTTTTGGCATAGCAGATATCGTAAATATTGAAACTCAACGACTTGGTCAGATTGTTAAAGCCGTGAAGCTGGATCTTTTCAATTTCCATTGCCATTTAGATACCCCGATGAAGACCGCTGCTTTTTTTGGTGAGCCAGTCAGTCAAAGAAAAAACAGTTCGACCCGATAAGGCCGGATTCAGATGTCAAGCCGTGTTCGATCAGACCGGCTCCACCACTTCAAAATCATGTGTGATCGTTGCTGTTTTTCCCAGCATAATCGAGGCTGAACAATACTTTTCGGCAGAAAGCCGAACCGCACGCTCAACCTGAGCCTCTGGAAGATGAAAGCCGCTGATCACAAAATGAAGATGAATCCGGGTGAAAACCTTGGGATCCTCAAGCGCACGCTCCGCCTCGAGTATAGCCTCACAATGAGTCACCTGATGACGTCCCTTTTTGAGAATGTGAACCACATCGAAACTGGCACACCCCCCCATACCCATTAGTAGCATTTCCATCGGGCGAACGCCAAGATTTCTACCCCCCGACTCCGGCGGGCCATCCATCACCACGGTATGTCCACTGCCGGATTCCGCCAGATAGAGACCGTTTTCAATCCATTTAACGCGCGCCTTCATAGGGGCTCTCCGCTCAAATTAACCCAATAATGTAGCACAGCTCGCTTCATTCATTCGGCGCCAATGTTTGAGACAGAGGACGAAGGGCCCTTGGGAACCCGAAATCAGCCTCCAGCTAACCGCTCAAGGAAGGGCTCTCAAGCGGCCTCGGCGAGGCCGCTATGGCGAAGCAACGCATCCACGGTCGGTTCGCGTCCCCTAAAGGCAACGAAAAGATCCATCGCCTTCTGGCTCCCCCCCGTTTCGAGGATGGTTTCAAGAAAACGGCGCCCCGTCTCAGGATCAAACACACCCTGCTCCTCAAACAAGGAAAAGGCATCACTGGAGAGAACCTCCGCCCATTTGTAGCTGAAATAGCCCGCCGCATATCCTCCCGCGAAAATATGCGAAAAGCTGTGGGGAAACCGATTAAATGACGGCGGCCTTACCACCGCGACTTTGGCTCGAACCGATTCGAGTAGGTCATAGACAGAAGTGCTTTGATCGGGATGAAATTCTCGGTGCAATCGAAAATCGAACAATGCAAACTCAATCTGCCGCAACATCTGCATCCCAGACTGGAAGTTCCTGGCCTCCAGCATCTTCTTCAATAGTTCAGGGGGCAAAGGCTCGCCGGTCTGGTGATGCGATGAAATAAGGACCAAGGCTTCAGGCTCCCAGCAAAAATTTTCCATAAATTGACTGGGCAGTTCGACGGCATCCCATTCGACGCCATGAATGCCTGAAACCCCCAAGTGATCGACCCGGGTCATCATATGCTGAAGACCATGACCAAACTCATGAAACAACGTTTGAACTTCATCATGGCTCAACAAGGCGGGGCCTCCCGCTGATGGGGGCGTGAAATTACAGATCAAATATGCGACCGGCAACTGGACCCCACCCGGAAGACGACGCCGAGTCACACACGCGTCCATCCAGGCCCCCCCTCGTTTTTTAGCCCGCGCATAAAGGTCTAGATAGAACCCGCCTCGAAGGACGCCATCGCGATCTTTGATGTCAAAGTAGGCCACGTCGGGATGCCAGACATCCACGCCCGTTCGAACATGGATCTCCAATCCAAAAAGCCGCTTGACCACGGCAAAAAGGCCCTCGACCACCTTGGGTGCCGGAAAGTAGGCCCGCACCTCTTGGTCTGAGAGGTCATACCGGCTCTGTCTCAGTTTTTCAGACGCATAGGTCCAATCCCAAGCATCGGGTTGATCGATCCCCAAGGTGGAGGTTGCAAACCGGCGAAGCTCCTCGAGATCTTCCTTCGCAGAGGCCATCGAACACTCGGCGAGATGCTCCAGAAAATCAATCACGCGATCAGTCGATGGGGCCATCTTCGTCGCCAGTGATAGTTCAGCGAAATTATCGTACCCAAGAAGCTGAGCCTCCTCGTGACGAAGCACCAAGATCTTCTCCATGACCTCGCTGTTATCCCACTGCCCCGCGCCGGGGCCCTGATCCGAGGCCCTAGTGGCATAGGCCGTGTAAAATTCTCGCCGAAGCTCACGGGAATCGGCGTGGGTCATGATCGCTATATAGGAGGGGAAATCGAGGGTAAAAACCCAACCCGAAAGCTCCATGGAGGCGGCCTTTTGCCGGGCCGCTTCTCGAGCAGCCTCCGGAATACCCGCGAGCATCGACTCCTCCTCAAGATGACGATGAAAACCCATGGTCGCATCCAACACATGATCTTGGAACGTGCTACCCAGATTTGAAAGTTCAAGGGCGATCGCCTTGAAGCGGTCTTTCTTTTCAGCGGGCAAGTCAACGCCTGATAATCGAAAGTCGCGAAGGGAATTTTCAATGATTTTTTGTTGGGCCGGCTCAAACGATTCAAAGTCAGATCCTTCTTTGATGGCGCGATAGGCCTCAAAAAGACGATCGTTCTGGCCCACCTCGGTGGCGTATTCACTCAGGAGAGGCAAACAATGATTGTAGGCTTCGCGCATCTCATCACTGTTAGCAACCGCATTGAGATGGCTCACCGGTGACCACGCCCGATTCAATCGATCATCGATGTCTTCGAGTGGCGCGATCAGGGTTTCCCACGTCCTTTGGCCGCCCTCCTGAAGCAGTCGGTCAATCGAGGCACGACTCTCCTCAAGAAGCGCCGTGATGGCGGGGACAACATCACTCGGCTTGATTTTAGAAAATGGGGGGAGCGGCGCGACGCCAAGGAGAGGACTAGACATGGTTCTTGCTTCCAAGGGCAGGGAATAAAGGCAATAGGACCTTAAGAGAACGGCATTGGTTCAGGCGGCAAGGGGCCAAGACCAGACATCCTGCCCGATCACTCGACCAGTCGCTTGTGCATTTCCAAGATATTGCCATCCTCATGACGACAATACGTCACCGAATCCATGAGGGTTCGAATGAGAAAGATACCCCGACCACGCTCAGAGAGACGCTCATTATCTGGGTCCGGAATCGTCTCAATATCGAAGCCCTGACCATGATCGTAGACCCTAACGCAAAGATCATTCTGCTCGATAAAAATACACACACGAACCGTTTGTTCGACATCTTCCGCTGTTGAATGCTCGATGGCATTGACCATCGCCTCCGTCAAGACCACATTGAGGTGGTAGGCCAAAGCCTCTCGATCGCCGTCATAATGATCGAGTGCCCGAGCGACCTCCTCCGCAATATTGCCGATGAGGCTCAGATAGCGTTTCTTGTTGGGAACGACAATGTCGACATGGATATCATCACTACTGGACATCATCGGCCTCCTCCGCTGGGACACCGGCCAAGGCCGCATCAACGCTTGGAAAAATATGGAAAACCCGATGCAGGCGGGTCAGTTCAAACATCGACTGGACTCGGGGCTTAAGGCCCGCAAGGAGCAGTGAGCCGGATCTGAGATTCGCATTTTTGTAACCCGACAAAAGGGCGCCAAGACCTGAACTATCAATGAAACTGACACCGCTCAGATCAACAATAACCCGCTGCCCACCCGCCTCGAAAAGGGGCAGGATCTGATCCCGCAACTCGGCAGAATTATTGGCATCCAGCCGCTCCTCACCGACCACCAGAACGGTCTGGCCATCGCGGCTTTCGGTTGAGACTTTCATTGAACGTTACCTCAATAGTGCGTTTTCTGGCGGTGTCACTGCCCCTCCAATCGACCAAAGAGGTCGTTCAGGTCTTTTCGAGGGGTAGCGTTGACACCAAAATCTTATCGACCCGGTTACGGTCCATGTCCACCACCTCAAAATAAAGACCGCCCCAACTGAAATGATCGCTGGCCTTAGGGACATGACCCAACTGCTGCATCACAAATCCCCCGACGGTGTGGAAATTTCCATCACCCGCGTCCGGCAATTGTTCGACCGCGAGCAGCTGCGTAAACTTTTCGATCGTCAAGGTACCATCCACCAGCCAAGACCCGTCTTCGCGCTGAGTAGCCCCAGGTTCATCCTCCCAGGCTTCTTCAGAAGGGATATCCCCAACGATGGCCTCCAGCACATCCTTTAAGGTGGCCAATCCAGCCAATTCACCGTATTCATCCACCACCAACGCCAAAGAGATTTTGGAGCGACGAAATTCCTCCAGCAGCTGGACGGCCGTCAGCGACTTCGGAATGTAATTCGCCGGGCGAATGGCCGCATTTAACCGCAGATCCTCGCCCGATAACGCCAAACGCATCAGGCTCTTGGCCTCAACCACCCCAAGGACATTATCAAGACCATTCCGGCAAACTGGGATCACCGAATGGGCACTCTCAATCAAGCGGCGACGGTTCTCCTCGAGAGGAATTGCCGTATCAAGGTAATAGACATCCATTCTTGGCGTCATGATAGCGCCCACCTTGAGAGCATCAAGACGCATCACATTGGAGACCAATTCCTTTTCGCCTTTATGGAATACACCCGCCTCGGTTCCTTGATCGATCATCAGGCGAATTTCCTTCTCCGTCACTAAGGGTTCCTCCGCCTTTTTGACCCGAAGGACAAAGAGCACAATGTCCGTCGACCAACTTAACAGTTTGACCAAGGGATAGGCCAGAAGTGACAAAAACCGCATCGGCGGCGCCATAATCATGGCGATGCGCTCTGATTGCAGTAAAGCAAGGCGCTTCGGCACCAATTCACCGATAATCAACGAGAAATAAGTAATCAGGATCACGACCAGCGCGAGGGAAAGTCCCTCGCTGTAGGGGGCGAGGAGAGGCACTGCCTCAAGATAAGCCACCAGATGATGCGACAAGGCCGCCTCCCCAAGAGCCCCACTCATGATGCCAATCAGGGTGATGCCGACCTGAATGGTAGAAAGAAAGTGACTCGGCTCGTTGGCAAGGTCAAGAGCCGCCTTGGCTCCAGGTACGTTCTCCTCGACCGATTGCTGCAAACGCATCTTTCGGGCGGAGAGCATTGCGATTTCAGACATCGCAAAGAGCCCGTTCAGAATGAACAAGCCCACTAATATAAGAACGTCCATTAAGGGTAATTCTAGTTGACGGAATTCTAGGTTAGCGAATCGCCGGCATGGATGCAAAGAATCCCTTCATACGACCTCTGGATCATGAATCCCACTCACCCTAATAAGCCCCCCCAAGAACCCCTTCAAGCCGCCTGACCTAGCTCAAAAATGGGATAATCCCCAGAAGATAGAGGGGGTGATGACCGTATCAACGCCTTCTGCGGCAAACTACTTTACTGCCCCCTACTCAAGGGCGGGGGACAGCCACTCAAGACCCCAGGACCTAAAGCCATCCATGTCCGCCCGCCTGCATGAGTTTCTGAGACTCAGCCTCATAGCGATTTTTGGCTACTTGGCATGCTCGCTGCCCGATAGCTTCACGGCCATGATCCTTTTATCCGTGGCCGCCCGCCCTCAAAGCTATCTCAAAGCTTATCGTCTTGGCGGCCAAACCATCATTGTTGGCTGCTTCATGCTCGCAACCTTATTGGTCCTTGATGCCCTCACCCGCGAACTTCCGCCTTTTAGCCACCCCGGCGAACGCGCCATGGACACGGCTCGCTGGCTGTTACTCCTCTTAGGTTTCGTGCCGTTGGCCGATGGTTTAGCCGGAAAGCCCTCCCGCATCGCTGTCCTTCTGGGAGCCGCCCTTGCAGGCTTTTTTACCGGCCTTTTCAAAACAACCCCCCTAAAGTCCATTCTCCTTTTCCAAAATGACCTTCAGACCGGCTTTCATCTGACCGCGCCTACAACCGGCCTGATTGCGGCAACCGCCATTTTGGGGCTGCTCATTTTTGGCCCGTTCATTCTCGAAAAGGGGGCCAGAAACCCTCTTTGGCAAGGCGTCAAGTTCGCCTTGTGGGGTGTCGCCCTTTACCTTTGTACCTTTATGCTGATGGCCAGTCAGTCACGAGCAAGCTATCTGGTCAGCGTGATCGTCATTCCCCTTACACTTTGGATCCAAGATCAGAAAAGGCCACCTCAAGAAGGATCCTGGCAACTGAAAAAGGGCCTTCAGTTCGCCGCCGCCCTCCTCATCCTGCAGGGCCTCGTGATCAATCATGAGGCCATCTGGCACCGAATAGAGCCGGATGTATCAAGTCTCAAGGAGATCGTATCCAGCGCAGCCCCGCTCCAAAGCCCGCGCATCGTCGAATCATCATTAAATCTCCGCTGGGCCGTGCTTCAGGAGGCCTTTCGAGTCATTAAAGAAAAACCTTTTTTTGGCTGGGGGCCGCTTTCAAGCCGATCCTTAATCGCCTCTTCTGGCGATGAGCGACTGATGACTCCCATCACCCACCTTTGGTTGGCGCACTTCCATAACGGCTATGCCGAAATCATCGTGAGATCGGGATTGATCGGCTTTATGATCATTCTGATCGGTCTCAAGCTGATGGGCCATTCCCTCATCAGGAGGATTCAAGAACGATCTCCCCCAAGGGATTGGGTGATGTTCTGCCTGTCATCCCTGACGATGATCCTGATTTGGGGCTTCAGCAGCAACTTCAACAGCGACCCTATTCGAGGTCTCATCACGCTGATCAGCAGCACCAGCTTTTCTCTTGCCATTTACAGCAAGCCCCGGCAGCTCAACCCAGCTCTTCACATCGAGAGGACCCCATGAAAGGGCGCGCCCAAAGCTACATCGAGGCGATCTTTTCATCGGTCATCTGGACCTTGCTCGACCGGGCCACCGCCCTATTGAAGCATGTCATCATTGCTTCAACCCTGGGTCTTGGCA
>RFVA01000181.1 GCA_009922685.1 Gammaproteobacteria bacterium
ACGGGCATGAGCCCAACAGGCGAGGAGCTCGACACCCTCGTTGCGACCGACCTGATGGTAGCCGCTATACCCGTCTGTCATCAGATAACCCTTCCAGCCTTTCAGGAGCTGAACAGGGATGTCACCCGATCGACTAGGCTCATAGGTATAGAGCACCACCGTTTTATCTTTGGGGCCACCCCGTCGGATCCACATGTAGCTTTTTGTAGAGGGATCCCGTCCCTTTTCCTTGAGGACCTGGACGGTGGTCTCGTCCATCAGAATGAGGTCCGAACCGAGGAGCACCTGGTTCATGGCTTCGGCCAGGGGTTTCAGCTGCTCGGCAGATTGAATCAGCCAGCGGGCCTGGGTCACCCGAGGGACCCTGAGTCCGATCCGCTCAAGAATGTATTCGATGCGGGCCAGAGGAAGTCGAGTAGCCCAAGGGAACCTCCCCCTCAGGCTCTCACAGATCCGTACGTGAACCTCTCGGCTCATACGGCTCCTATCGTCCAACCTTCTCTCCTAGCTGCCAGTGAGGAAAGAGATTTGGTTGTCGAGACCTCAGTCTCGCAAACCACTCCCATGCCCTCGACTTGTGCGCCTTGAGATTCTTGTATTTCCTTCGCAACCAGCGAGCGATAAAGTAGTCGAGCGTTCGCAATGAACGGATCAACATCGTTCGATTGAAACGACCATAATAGTTGATCCATCCGATTATCTTGGCTCTGACTCTTTCAGCCACCTCATCCAGACTCAACGAGTTCCAGTGATGTAGTTGCCATCCCCTGATGGTCGATCTGATCGATTTGGAAGCCTTGCGGCTTACCGCAGGGGAGAAGCTGACAAACAGCTCCCCTCTCCGATTCGCCGCGGTTCTGGGTCGAAACGTATATCCCAGAAAATCAAATGCGGTGACAGGATTCTCCCGCCCCCGATTGGAGTCCTTGCAGTATACGATCTTGGTCTTTTCCGGATGCAACTCCAGTTTGCAATCGGCAAACCGCTGCACCAGTGCTTCGAGTAGCCTTTTGGCCTCGATCTCACTGGCACAGTGGCAGATAGCATCATCTGCGTAACGCTCAAAGCCTACGCTTGGATAATTTCGTGCCATCCAGGCATCAAAACAATAGTGAAGAAAGAGATTGCTGAGTATTGGACTGACCACACCCCCTTGCGGAGTCCCTTTGGTCGGATAGACCAATGACCCGTCCGGCATGGCAACCGGTGCTTTCAGCCATCTTTCGATGTACATCAGCACCCATTTGCACTCGGTGTGTTTCCGGAGTGCCTTCATCAGAAGCTCCCAGTCGAGGT
Source organism: Gammaproteobacteria bacterium (assembly GCA_009922685.1). Classification (GTDB taxonomy): domain Bacteria; phylum Pseudomonadota; class Gammaproteobacteria; order Methylococcales; family Methylococcaceae; genus UBA6136. Next base: position 1,297 of record RFVA01000181.1, read on the forward strand.
TGTCAAAGAATCCCTTGACGTCCAAGTCCACGACCCAGTCTTTCTCCCAACATCTGCGCCTTGCTGCCGCAAGCGCATCGTGTGCCGATCGTTTGGGGCGATACCCGTAGGAATCAGGGTGGAATATAGGCTCCAACACTGACTCCAAGTACCGCTTGACCACCATCTGCGCGATGCGATCAGAAATGGACGGAATGCCTAACGGCCTCAGTTTTCCATCTCCTTTCGGTATCTCTACACGAAGAACCGGCGGTGGCATGTAACTGCCTGATGATAGACGATTCCAGATCCGATAGAGGTTGTCCTTGAGGTTAGCCTCAAAGTCCTCCATCGTCTGGCCATCAACACCGGCCGATCCACGGTTTTTCTTCACCTGCTCGTATGCCTCAAAGACCTCCCTCTTGGAGATACAAAAAGGTTTTGCACTATCCATGCAGGTCCTCCCCGTGAGGGTTGCCTGAAAGAAAGTGCTGAACGATGCTGGCCCTTCGGTCCAGACCCATTACAGGCCCTTCAACCCTAGTACAGCCAGCTCCGTCCCTGTGCCCCGCATCGGTACTCTGATCCTCATGGAGTCTATCCATTTGGATGTCTCCCTTCGCATCGGGGCGACAGGTTCTTACGTTCCTTATCAAAGCCTGAATCATGTTCACGCTGCCTTCATGCCGGATGCCAGATGAGCAGTAATCAGGTAGCCCTCATCCTTATCCCGGGACAATGGATCCCTCCCGGTTTTGACATCGCCTAATACGTTTCGACACGTCATCAGCAGTTCGCTTGCGCTCGTCTCCATGACTCTCACCTGACGGAATACATATCCGCCTTTTCCATCAACGCTCACCACGGAAACTCTTAAATTCCGCAGCTTGTGGTGGTTTGAAGCCTGCTCCTGAAAGCCGACTTCGAGGGGCCTACCCTCATCTTTGATAAAGCATCGACCTCGCAAATCCTTCTGCTTGATCGTTCGTAACACACGTCCATCCACGTATTTGGCCGTGATCAGCATGGCCAGAAGGTCGTTGCTGGCGTTGGTTTTGGGCAAGACCTGCGGTGGGCGATCCGCGATGACCGGCG
>RFVA01000182.1 GCA_009922685.1 Gammaproteobacteria bacterium
CCCAAGGTTCGTCGTAATCACGATGCTGGTTTGCTCATACAGCTTGCTCATCCAGTGGAACAGAAGAGCACCCCCGGCCTGACTAAAGGGCAGATACCCCAGCTCGTCCAGGATAATCATATCTAAATGTCCGAGGCGGCTGGCCAGCTGTCCAGATTTTCCCTGATGCTTTTCAAGCTCCAGCATATTGACCAGATCTACCGCCGAGAAGAAACGGACCCGCCGCTTTGCATGCATCACCGATTGAACACCCAAGGCGGTTGCTAGATGTGTTTTGCCTGTCCCTGGCCCGCCAATTAAAACAATATTTTCAGATCGGGTCATGAACTCTCCTCGGTGGAGTTCACGTATCAGTGCTTCTGAGACGACACTCTCAGCAAAATCAAAGCCCGAAAGATCCTTAAATGCAGGGAATCGCGCGCTCTTGATTTGGTAGTTGATCGAGCGCACTTCTCGCTCACTGGCTTCTGCCTTGATCAACATATCCAGGATCGCGACCGCGGCTTGGTATGCCGGTGATCCTTGATTAGCCAACTCTTCGACGGCCTGTGCCATCCCGAACAACTTTAATGATCGCAGATTAAGCGCCAGCGCTTCAGGCGGCATCACGGCCACCTCTCAACTCGTCATAGCGACTGACATTGGCTTCAGGCTCAACGCTGAGGGCGAGGCCCGTCGGCGTCTCCACAGGACCCGGTGCCGGTTCCTCGATTAAGCGCCCGAGAATATTCAGTACGTGTACTTTAGAGGCAACGCCCGATTCAAGTGCGAGTTCCACCGCCGATAGCACAGCGTCTTCATCATGGTGAAGAACCAAGGCCAGGATCTCCGCCATTTCACGATCACCCCCCGGTTGCTTCATAAGATACTCCTGAAGAACGCGGAAGCCCTCAGGCAAATCCTGGAATGGTGCCCCGTTACGAAGTGCTCCGGGCTTTCTCTGAAGCACCGTTAGGTAGTGCCTCCAGTCGTACACGGTCTTTCCTGGCTTGTCCCTGCAGCGCTGAATGACACGCTGATGTTCGGCGATCTTCTGTCCCTCAGCCACGGCCACTATCTTGTCGCAGTAAACACGGACACTCACGGGACGGTTAGCAAACGCCGCTGGAACGCTATACCTATTTCGGTCGTAGCACACCAGACAGGTTGGCGTCACGCGCTTAGTGACCTCAACAAAGCCATCGAAAGGGGTTGGGTTCTCCATCAGGATCCCGCGCTCTTCACTTAAGAAAGTCGATATGGCCCCGGACATTTCCGGATGTTGAATAACATCCCAAAGGCCGATGCAGTAACTCTCCAACCAGACATTGAGTTCATCAAGACTTTGGACCCTTGGGGCGTACTGCCAAATTCTTCGCCTTGAGTCCTGTACATTCTTTTCGACCTGTCCCTTCTCCCAGCCGGAGGCGGCATTACAAAATTCTGGTTCGAAGAGATAGTGTCCCGCCATCGCTTGGAATCGGGCATTAACCGTTCGGTTCTTACCCCGTCCGATCTTGTCGACAGCTGTCTTCATGTTGTCGTAGATACCCTTTTGCGGGACCCCGCCGAACACCCTAAAAGCATGCGCGTGGGCATCAAAAAGCATCTCATGGGTCTGAAGCAAGTAAGCTCTCAGAAAAAAGGCTCTACTGTAGCTGAGCTTGAAATGGGCAATCTGAAGCTTGACCTTGTCCTTGCCGATGAAGGCATAGTCCTCACTCCAGTCAAACTGGAACGCTTCACCCGGGGCAAAACGAAGAGGAATGAAAACCCCTCGTTGCGTACCTCCCTGCTCAATAGGCTGGTTCCGCCTCCATTCTCGAGCGAAGGCCGCTACCCGATCATAGGATCCATCATAGCCGTGAGCCCTGAGATCCAAATATATCTGCCGAAGACTACGGCGCTGTTTGCGATGTCGTCTGAACTCTAGCTTTAGCCAGCTGACAAGCGTCGCAGTAAACTCATCGAGCTTGCTGGGACCTTTGCGCTTGGGATAACTAGGCTCCAGGTTCTCGTCCCTTAGATACTTCTTGACCGTGTTCTTGGATAACCCGGTCCGCCTTGCGACCTCACGAATGGACAATTTGTCCCGGAGGCACCACCTTCGAATAACACTGACTAACGCCACGTCGATCACTCCAGTAGCTCCTGCTCAAAGATAAGCAGGAGAGTGTGTCTTCGTGGGTCAAATTTCGATGCAAATTTGTGTCCCTATAGGGTCAAAAAAAGGTGCAAATCAACAAATAACGCTACTACGTGATGTTTCATGATTTCTTGTTTCTCCTTGGGTTGTAACCAGATTGAAACATTCAGCAGAAACCATGCCAATAATCC
>RFVA01000183.1 GCA_009922685.1 Gammaproteobacteria bacterium
ATCACCAGGGAAATATCTTTCGCCGAGCGGGAGCGATAGGTTTTAAGCACCTGAGGCAAGAAGGAGACGGTGGTGAGCGTGCCGGCGATGCTCCCTATCAGGTCGTTAGTGATCATGATGGCCTCGAAGTTTGGATGCGTGATCGGGGGACATTATTTTGTGGCGTACTATTTGATTAAGGGCATGGTCGCCTCAGTCGACGTGGCCGGGTGCTGGATTTGGGTCCTCATCACGCCAAGGTGGATGGTGCCACAGGTTTTTCATGATTACACTCTATCGTAATCGTCCCTTGGGACCTTATGAAAAGCGATAACAATAACGAATGATTCATCAGGAGAAGAGCCATGTTGAAGTGTTTCCATCGATCAAACGACAAGCCCTTGAAGACCTTTGAACTGCTGATATTACTGTGGGCGGTGGGCAGTTTTGTGTCATCGCCGTTGAGCGCGGATGAAACCTGCGCATCACCCTACATGAAGAAGATAACAGGACAAGAAGACGTCCTCTATGTCTGGACCCTCGGTGCCGAAGGGATTGGCGATGAGCAGGACAAACTGGTCACCGTCGATGTTAACCCGAAATCTGAACGCTTCGGTAAGGTGATTCATGCCGTGTCAGTCGGTGGCCGCAACGAAGCGCATCACTCTGATTTTACCGATGATCGCCAGTATCTCTGGGCATCAGGGCTTGATACCAGCAAGATTTTTGTTTTTGACGTGAAGGCAGACCCCTTAAAGCCGAAGCTCGTAAGGACCATCACTGATTTTGTCGCCCGCAGCGGTGGCGTCGTTGGCCCCCATTCCCTCTATGCCTTACCAGGCCGCATGCTGATTACCGGGCTATCAAATAATAAAGATCATGGCGGGAGGACGGCCATGGTGGAGTACACCAATGAGGGTGAATTCGTGGCAACGCATTGGATGCCGACGGACAGCGACCTTCTAGGGGCAGTCAAGACCGGTAAGTATGCGGATGGCTATGGCTATGATGTTCGGGCGCTACCGAGCAAGAACCTCCTCGTGACGTCCTCCTTTACGGGATGGAACAACTACATGATGGATTTTGGCAAGATGCTTAAGGATCCTCTGGCCATGACGCATTTTGGCAACACGGTGGTGACCTGGGATCTCCACACTCGGAAGCCCAAAAAGGTCTTCGATGTGCCAGGAGCGCCCCTTGAAATTCGTTGCGCCCTGGCTGATGCTCATCCTTACTGCTTTACCTCGACAGCCCTGACATCGAAGATTTGGTTAATTCAGGAGGATGCCAAAGGGGAATGGCAGGTCAAAGATGTTGCCGACATCGGGGATCCAAAATCAATCCCGCTTCCGGTTGATCTCTCGATCTCCAGTGATGACAAGCTCTTGTGGGTGAATACCTTCATGGACGGGAATACGCACGCCTTTGATATCACGCATCCTGAAAAGCCCGTTGAAATTTACCAAAAACATATCGGTGCCCAGCTCAACATGGTGTCCTCGAGTTGGGACGGCAAGCGCCTTTATTTCACGTCCTCGCTTCTGGCCAACTGGGATAAGAAGGGGACCGACAATGAACAGTTTCTGAAGCTTTACGAATGGAATGGCAAGGAACTTAAGCCGGTGTTTAGTATCGACTTTACCGCAGAGAAGCTCGGCCGGCCTCACCAAATGCGTTTTGGTGCCTATGCCCTCTATTCGGGTCTAGCGGCAAGGCCTCAAGTTGAGCCGCTCGCTAAATTACCTTGAGCCTCAAAGGTTTTTGTTGGTTCCTGCCTCTTCTTTGGGGGCTTTCGGCGCGTGCCGCCGATCCCTTAGAGGGGGCAGCTTTGAGCGTCCCCCTCCCCTATGCCGCGCCGGCCGCAGGTTCCTATCACTTGCCGGTGATGGGGTCCGCTGCCGATGGCCAAGTCCTTGAATCCAATGGCTCGGCCACCTCACTCTCTGCCCTGATCAAGGGTCGGGTAGTCCTTTTGAGCTTTATTTACACGACCTGTGACGATGCGGGTGGTTGTCCGATGGCGACGATGGTTCTGCATCAAGTAGAGGCGGCCCTTTTGAAGCATCCAGCCCTCAAGGCGCGCGTCAGATTGATGACGCTCAGTTTTGATCCTGACAAAGACACGCCGGCGGTCATGGCGCGTTTTGGTGCCTCGTTGAACGCAGCGGCATCCGACTGGCATTTTTTGACCACCTCCTCGAAGAAAGACCTTGAGCCGATTCTAAAGGCCTATGGGCAGTCCTTGGACGCTGAACAGACCCCAAAGGGGCAGCGATTTTCGCATGTCCTTCGGCTATTCCT
>RFVA01000184.1 GCA_009922685.1 Gammaproteobacteria bacterium
TGATCTTCTAGAGAGCCGTCCCATGGAAAAGCCCTATATTCTTCATATGTTCACGCCTGAGAAGAACCTCAGTCCCTTTGATGTCAACATGGCACTCGATGCGGGTTGGACCTCGGCGATTCCTTACCTCAACGTCGAGCCGCATGAAATCCAGGCCCTCGTTCAGGACGCGATCTTTTCAAGAAGCCCAGGTGGCCTTAAGCGGACGGGCATCTTTATTGGGGGTCGCGACGCCAAGATGGCCGTCGACATGGTGAGGAGTGCGATGAAGTCGATGGTGCCTCCCTTTGAGGTGTCGGTCTTCGCGGATCCCAGTGGCGCTTTCACCACCGCCGCCGCCATGGTCGCCGTGGTTGAGCGGGAGCTTGAAAATCATTTCCATACCTCCCTCGAAGGGAAGAAGGTTCTGGCCCTCGGAGGTACCGGCCCTGTCGGGCAGATTGCAGCAACATTGGCCGCCAAGGCCGGTGCTGAGGTGACCATCATCGGTCGCCAGCTTGAGAAGGCTCAGGCCATGGCGCATCTTTGCGATAGCGAATTCGGTGAGGGACAGACCCAGATCAATGGGGATGCCGATGCCCATAAGGGAGATCTGATCACCGATGCCGACATTGTTTTTGCAACCGCTGCGGCCGGCATTGAAGTACTGAGCGCTGAACTGGTGGCGCTTGCGCCATCCCTCAAAGTGGCTGCCGATGTCAACGCGGTGCCTCCTTCGGGAATTGCAGGTCTTGATGCGCATCACCGGGGGCACCCGATCGAAGGCTCTCAGAGTGGGGCTGTCGGTGTGGGTGCTCTCGCGATTGGTAATATCAAGTATAAAACCCAGAGTGCTTTGTTAAAGCGCATGCGGGAAACGACGCACCCCATCTATTTGAGCTTTGATGATGCGTTCGAACTCGCCCGTGAATTCGCCCGGGCGAGCTAGATCCCGAGGTACACCCCATGAATCATCACGCCTTGGAGGTGTTCTGATGGAAAAAGCTGAAAAACGCAGTGTCCTTCACATGCTGGACCCGATGCCCCATGTCAGTCCTTTTGACATCAACATGGCGGTCGATGCCGGCTTTGACCTCGTTTTTCCCTCTGATAATGTTCAGCTGGATCAGGTCAATGGCTTGGTTCAGGATGCGATCTTTTCGAGGGGCCCCTCTGGCGTCAAACGGACGGGTATTTTTATTGGTGGCCGTGATATCGGCGTGGCGCTGAACATGCTCGAGGCGGCTCAAAAGGCCATGGTGCCGCCGTTTGTGGTTTCCGTTTTAGCGGACCCGAGCGGTGCCTTTACGACCGCCGCCGCGTTAGTCGCCTGTGTTGAACGGCAACTAAAATCCCGCCATGGCGATGAACTCAAAGGGGCTCAGGCGGTGGTCTTCGGTGGTACGGGCCCTGTAGGCATTGCAACAGCCGTCATTGCGTCCCTCCAAGGAGCGGATGTCACCATTGTCGATCCTTTCAATGTCGATCATGCCCTCGATAAGGCGAGCGAATATAACGAGCGCTGCGGCTCCAGTATTGTGGGGACCTATGCCAGCTCCGATGCGGACAAGGCGCGTCTTCTAGCCCAGGCGGATGTGATTTTCTGTACCGCCAAGGCGGGTGTTCAAGTCCTTAATGCCAGTGTTTTATCCGATGCCACCCAACTGAAGGTCGCCGGTGATGTTAATGCGGTCCCACCGCTCGGTATCGAAGGGATCAAGCGGAGTCATGATGGCGACCCGCTCCTTCACGCCGTGAATTCACCCGGAGCGGTCGGGATCGGCGCCCTCGCTGTTGGGGACATTAAGTACAAGTTACAGAATGCGCTCTTAGGTTCACTCCTGACCAGCGAAACCCCGTTGTATCTTGATTTTCGTCGGGCCTTTGAAGAAGCGCGGCGATTGGTGTGACTTTGGGTTTATTTGGAAAAAGGGCGCTGGCTTTAGGCGGCGTCATCATCGTCTCCCTTGCGATCAGTCGCTCAGAGGCTGTTGAAGGCCAACAGAACCTTCAAGAGGCCCTTCAGGCCCTGGCCCACCAAGCGGGGTTCCGGGTTGAGGGGAGCGAGCGGCTGGAGCCTATCTTGGTCCAGCCCCCCTCGGGGGATCTCCTAAAGCAGGTTCGCTATTGGTTGGAGGGCTACAACTATACGATGACGCTTAGAAAGCCTGGCGTCATCGAATCGGTTCGGATTTTAGGCGCAAGGGGCGCCCCTTACTCTCGTCAAACATCCGCTACGACCCAAGTTTCCACCCATCGGCAGGGATCCCAT
>RFVA01000185.1 GCA_009922685.1 Gammaproteobacteria bacterium
CGTATTAGCGGGGCTTGTCTTATCCATCCCGATCTCGATGTTATCGAGCAGTGCTTGGGTTGGCGTCATTACCCGGAAAATGGGGCTTTTTTTGACGCCTGAAGAGAGCAAAGAGCCGCGGGTTCTGGCGCTCCTTAGAGAGAATCTACAAATGCTCGAAGCTCAGAAAGCGGGGCGCCGTGAGACGGGAGAAGTCCGCAATATTGCTGACCCCGGGGTCTGTGCGCTGCATTTGGCGCTATTGCCTAATCGTCCGGTTAAAAAACGTCAGCGGCACCAGTTGCGAGCGCTGGTCTATGAGCTGATTGAAGACGGTCCTGATAAGCTTTCAGGATCAGAGAAACGAAGTCTCATCTCGGATCCAGAGACGCTAGTGAAGCTTCATACGCTTTCATGGAGTGATGGTCGGGGTGTTCGTTAAGCCCAAGGATGCTTTAGCGTTTTTCCCGAAAGAAGCGCCTGAGTTGATTGCCACATTCGACTTCGAGGAGCCCACCATGGACCTCGATCCGGTGGTTTAAAAAGTCTGCATCTTGAAGTCTCAATGCACTTCCTGCCGCGCCGCGCTTGGGGTCAGGCGCCCCATAGATCACACGCTCTATACGAGCATGGCTCATGGCTCCCATACACATCACACAAGGCTCTAAAGTGACATAGAGGGTCGCGCCGACGAGTCGGTAGTTCTTTAAGGATTGGCCGGCTGCTCGCATCGCAACGATTTCGGCGTGGGCCGTCGGATCGTGGTCTGCGATCGGGTTGTTGAAGCCTTCCCCGATGACTTCATCGTTTAAGGTGATCAAGGCTCCAACCGGAACCTCGCCAAGACGCTCCGCTCTTTCGGCAAGTTCGAGGGCACGTTTCAGCCAAAAGATATCCTTCTGTAAGACTTGAGAAGACAAAGAGGTGAAGCTCACAATGGATAGTGGTGAAATGAGGCAATGAGTCGTTACTCGTTATGACTTTCAGCTGTTTGCAGAGTTATCCGTGAGGAACTGCAGCGTTAAATCCAGCTCAGCAACGCATAAAGAGCGCCATAGAGAATAAATATCATTCCCACTCTCTTGTTTCTAATGCTCTCAATAGAGCATAAATACTAGCCTTGTTGGTCTCGATCATCGCGATTTACCGTCAAAAAACGAACCCTTTTGCTGGCGCGGGAGATGAGCTCGGTTTGCGCGGTGGCTACTCCAGCCCATCTATCGTCAACGATCAATACGACCCAGTAAGCCGCAATATTTGGATTATTAAGCGCTATCGTAGCATAACTACGACTACTCCATCCAAACAAAGCTTGGCAAGAATTTAAAATAATGGTAAATATCGCAGCATGGCTACGACTAATCGAAACAAGCTAAATTCTCTCTACCGGCAGTGGGCACCCGGAACCCCTTTGACCTCGGATGACCTGGCGGCACTGGGCGTCTCCGCAGACTTGGCCGTCCACTACGCGCGCGCTGGCTGGCTTTCCCGCTTGGCGCGTGGGGTCTACCGCCGCCCCAACGATACGCTGGATATCCATGCGTGTCTGACCCTGATGCAGCGCTCCATTGAAGGCCTGCATGTCGGCGGGAAGTCGGCCCTTGACTGGTACGGTGTGCGGCAGTATCTGTCACAGCAGTCCATTCTGCATCTCTACGGCTGGACAACTGCCGGCCTCCCCAACTGGTTCACCGAGCGCTTCCCGGCGGAATACCACCGCAAGCGCCTGTTCGACGAGCCGCCGGCCGCTCCGCTTCATGCCGGACCATTCGAGAAGCGCGACGGCGCACCTCAGGTCTCGACACCCGAGCGAGCGCTTCTGGAGATGCTCAGCGAGGTGGGTGTGCGCCAACCACTGCAGGAGGCACGCGAACTCGCCGAGAGTACCTATAGCCTGCGTGCCGATGTACTGAGCGATTTGCTCCAGCGCTGCACCAGCGTAAAGACGGTGCGTCTGTGCCTGCAGCTTGGGCGCGAACTCGCTCTGCCCTGGGCCACCAAGCTGGATGCCGCGCAGCTGCCGACAGGCAGCGACCGAGCTTGGGTATCCCGCTCGGCCGACGGGCTTCTAGTGCTCAAGCCATGAATCAAACTTATCTTGCCACCGCACGCCTGCTGACCCAAGTCGCGCCGCTTATTTTTGTGGACGACACGTTTGCCCTCAAAGGTGGTACGGCGATCAATCTGTTCATCCGCGACATGCCACGCTTGTCTGTCGATCTGGATCTCGTGTTCCCCGATTGTTGATTTGCAGCGAGATGTG
>RFVA01000186.1 GCA_009922685.1 Gammaproteobacteria bacterium
TCTCGTCACCACCGGGCGCAGCGTTGTGAGAGACATGTTTTATGACGGACACCCCAAAAGCGAACCCGGAGCCATCGTCCTTCGGGTTGCAGAGAGCTTTACCCGCTTTGGCCACTTTGAGCTCCTGGCGCATCGACAACAGCATGCGCTCTTAGAACAACTGGTCGATTTCACAATCCGCTCAGATTTTCCTGAGATCGTCGGAGACGAGCCGAAGGAAAACACCGGCCGCTGGTTTGAAGTCGTCTGTCAAAGAACCGCCGAACTGATCGTTCAATGGCAGCGGGTCGGCTTTGTTCATGGGGTGATGAATACCGACAACATGTCGATTCTGGGACTCACCATCGACTATGGACCTTATGGTTGGCTTGAGAATTACGATCCAACGTGGACACCCAATACCACGGATGCCGCAGGGCGCCGCTATTGCTTCGGAAATCAGCCTGGCATTGCGGGCTGGAACCTGACCCAGCTGGCGAACGCCCTCTATCCGCTGATCGGTTCCACAGCCCCCCTTGAAAGAGGCCTCGACCTCTTTAGTCAGACCTTTGAGGCATCCTGGCGGGAGATGATGGCTCAAAAACTCGGGTTGATGACCTTTAAGCCAGACCGGGATGAAGCGCTCATTGAACGTCTATGGAGCATCCTCGCGCATCTCGAAATCGACATGACCTTGTTCTTCAGAATCCTCAGCCAAATCGCGCCTGTGGCTCATGAAATGGGATCCTCTGAGATAGCAGAGCGGTTTGAACCTAGCTTTTACCGGCAAGACCTGATCACCAGTGGTGACATCGAACGGCTGACGGATTGGATGAAGGACTATCTAGAGCGAACGAGTGAAGACACACGGACCCCCGAACAAAAAAGCGCCATGATGAAGGCCGTGAACCCCCGCTATGTTCCCCGAAACTACCTGACCCAGATGGCCATTGATGCCGCTGAACAAGGGGACCCTGCCCTCATCCATGAATTATTGGAGGTGTTTCGTCACCCCTATGATGATCAAGAGGAACATCAGCGTTTCGCTGAAAGACGCCCCGATTGGGCTAGGCACCGAGCAGGATGCTCTATGTTGTCTTGCAGCTCCTGAACACCGCTCCCCTTACCCATGACACCTGCCCCTTTTGTTGCCCACATGATGGCCCATGGAGTTTACCTGGATCAAGGGGTTGAGAAAGGGCGCCTCTTTGAGGATCTTTCTCTGGTGAGACATCAGTGGGAGGCTCAACAATTGACTGATGCCGCCTATACCACCGTTTTCTTTCTCTTATGGCAAATAAACCAGCATGGTGCGCGTTTTGCCTCCAGAATGCATCGACACCAATCGAAACCAGAACCCAAGACGGCACGAGAGACACTGCTTCAATCAGGCGCACCCCGTTCTGATGAGGCCTTGGCCGAGTATCTGAATCAAGTCCGTTTGTTCAAAATACCCCCCAGTATCCCAAAGGCTCTTCAAGGTTGGCTGGTGGGTCATTGGCCTCTTCATCTTTTGACGCGGATCCCATCGCCCAAAGAGGTCCTCTCCATGCAGACGCAGGGGCTTCGACCTGTCACTGTCATCCATGACTTTCCAAGGGCACTTCGCCCCATCCTTACTAAGCGCAATGCCTTTGATTTCCTCTGCCATGATCTTGAGCATGCGGCCAAGTTTTGTTCTGACCGCACCCAATTCCAAACTCAAGTCGCTTTCTTTCGGCGCCTTGAGGTGCTGATGGATGCCCCCTTCTTTAAGCGACTCCTCGGTGATCCGGTCTTCCATGAAAAGATGGATTACCTCATCAGTGACATGAATACGCACCCCATTCATGGACTGTGCTATCTCCACGCGATTTTGATCGAACGAGTCCTGCTTGAAGAAGGCAAAACCACCCAAGAGAGGCTTTCAGAGGTCGGCCGCGCTAAACTCTCAACGCTGATAGTCAAGATCGCTTCACTTTGGGAATTTGATGATCAAGGCACTCAGGCCCTCCTCAATCTAGCCTCAGGTCGGTTTGAAGCAGCGGATGCGGATGTCCTTGAGATCATCCTCAGCGCTTCGCCAGGACCGGGTGAAAGGAGCCCTTCTTAGCTCACGAAAGGCCTATCCTTCAGCGCCTACTGGACCTTGGGGTTGGCAGAAGTGAAAAATAAACTGGATTAAAAGCCGCCCAAACCATCACCGCAAGAGCACTCGGAAAAACCAGCGCAAAGGTGGTCTGGGCAAACAAGCTGAAATG
>RFVA01000187.1 GCA_009922685.1 Gammaproteobacteria bacterium
CGGTGCCTCCCTGGAGGAAGATGCACTTCGATGGGATCTGAAATCATGATCAAAACGCCATTGCAGTGTCTTGAAAGCTTCGAGATGGCGGATTCACCCGTGGGTGTTAGCCCCCTGAAATCACTCAAGATGAAGACTAGACTCCCGGGTTTTGCATGACGAGGAAGATGAACGAGGGCCTCTTCCAAGGCGCCTTCAGAGGAGGAACCTGAAGTAATCTCCGATCGCTCGACCAGAGCCTTGAGATAACGAAGAACCGCGCCTTGGCCATGCTCAGGCTTTAGTTCAAGGCTTCCTGATTCAGAAAAGATCTGGCCACCGATCCGGTCATCATGTCGATGAGCACTCCAGGCCAAAAGCGCTCCAAGCCTTGCCGCCATGGCAGATTTATACATCCCCCGAGTCGCAAAGAACATCGATGCCCGGTAATCCACACTTAAAAAAATCGGTCGCTCCCTTTCTTCTCGAAAGATCTTGGTATGAGGCTTCCCGGTCCGCGCGGTCACCCGCCAATCAAGACTTCGAACATCATCACCCGGCATATAGAGACGGGCCTCATCAAATTCCATCCCTCGTCCACGAAATCTTGAAAGATATTGACCGCTTTGGAGGGCTTTCGCGGTGGGCCCTCCAAGTGCCACCCCCGCTGAAGGCTGACTTAAACCGATGAGCTCACTCAAAGAGGGGCGAATCACCCAGTCTGAGGTGTCCCCCTTTGGAGAGGCGGCATCGGATATTTTTTGAAAGGAACGCATTAGGGCAAAAATCGTTGCAGAATCGTATCTAAAAAGTGAAATCCCGTCAGGGAGCAATGGATCCTACCTTGATCCCTGATCATTAAACCCTCATCAACACTTTGGGAGAGGAGGGGTTCAAGGACATTGATTGAAAGCCCTGTTCGCTCTTCAAAGAGGGATTCTTGAAATCCTGATCGAAGTCTCAAGGCATTCATCAGAAATTCAAAAGGAAGATCTTTTTTATCAATCTTTACCCTCGAACCCAGACTTTTCCCCTCCTCTGTCGCCTTCATATAGTGTTCAGGGTGCTTGATCTTTGCTGTTCGAGTAAAGATCCCTGCTTCTGGGTGACTTATTTTGCCATGAGCTCCGGCTCCTATGCCGATATAGTCACCAAACTCCCAGATGTGTTGGTTGTGGCGGCACTCTTTCCCCGTCCTTGAATAAGCGGAGACTTCATATTGGCTGTATCCCGCCTCCGCCAGAAGATCCTGAGCGGCTTCTTGAATCATCCAGGTCTTTTCATCTCCTGGGAGCCTTGGCGGGTATTTGTGAAAGAGGGTATTAGGCTCAAGCGTCAGCTGGTAGTAAGAAATATGGGTCGGTGAGAGCCTCAGGGCGGTTTGGACATCCATCAGAGCCTCCTCCAAGGTCTGATCCGGAAGACCAAACATGAGATCCACATTGATCGACTCAAACCCTACGGAGCGCGCTCTCCTAAAAGCCTCTAAAGCCTCGCTTGGGCCATGAATCCGTCCCAGTTTCTGAAGGTGAGCGGCATCAAAACTTTGGACGCCAATCGAGAGGCGATTAACGCCTGCCACATGAAAGGCTTCAAATTTCCCTTCATCCAAGGTTCCAGGGTTAGCTTCAAGAGTCACCTCCGCATCATTTAAAAGGTTCAAACGGGACCGAACCCCTGAAAGAATCGCTTCAATGGCCTCCCCACTCAAAAGGCTTGGGGTCCCCCCACCAAAAAAAACCGTTTCAATCGGTCGACCTTCTATAAAAGGAATCTCCTCATCGAGATCAAGGAGGAGGGCTTTGACATAAGCCCTCTCCTTCAAGGAACCCTCAGCCCTATGGGAATTAAAATCACAGTAGGGACATTTTCTGACACACCATGGAATATGAATATAGAGCCCCAAGGGGGGATGGCTGGTCATGGCGGCACATTCCTAGCGTTGGAGGCATCAAGAACCTCATCTATAGATAAAGGCAAAAGTGTAGCGCTTTTTAATGAGTGGCTGAGGAGCGGCGTCTCAACAATAGGGAGAAGGACAACCTCGAAGGCAAGCCTCAACGACAACCCCTCGCCGCCCCAGATAAACCCCCCACAAACGATGTGGAATAAGAGGGATTTTCTTTCTAGAGTGACAATCCGACCCGCCGCCGAGCCTCAAGGCAGTT
>RFVA01000188.1 GCA_009922685.1 Gammaproteobacteria bacterium
GAGGTGAATCAGATCGTGGATGGTCAGTGAAAAGGGGCAAGGCTTTCCAAGCGGCGCATTGAATCCTGGGGAAAAAAAATGATCCGGCTTGGCCTTTAAGAGATGCTGTCTTAGAACCCATGGGTCCCAAAGATCAAGCGGTCTTCCAGAAGCCCCCAAGGCCTTCATAGGAAGGCGCCTTGAAACTTCAGATGCAAACCGGCCGATGCCGTGTGGCCCTATCCAGCGCTGATCGAAGAGAAGATTCATGATAGAGAGCCCTTTTGATGAGGGGAGTCGATGATGATGTTTAGGGGTAGGCCGCTCGTTGGCTATAGCGGTGGCATTCCATCGCTCAGTTTGAATCCAAGCTTAGATCCAAGATTTCCGATGTAATCCAAGGGTATCCGTCAACGGTTCAGGCTTCTTAAAGGGATGGATGATGGCTCTGTTGGATTGCTGATATTGTATAGCTTAGACATGGACATGATTCTTAAGCGGGGCGCAGCATCGAGCATCTTGGTGTTTTTAGGCACATAATCTCAGCGGCGTTATTGCTGGATGATGATGCCCTTTATTTTTAGGCGTTGGATGAGATTTGAAGGAGTCTTTGATGAAGCTATCGAAATGTTTCGGCGTCAGACTTTTGGTGCTGTTTGCCTTTTCGATGCTCCTGTTGTCGGCCTCCTTAGAGGTTATAGCGGCGATGGGGGAGATCTGGATTCCGCCGATGGTGTATCAGTCGCCGGCGCCCATTAAACCGCGTTCATCACAGCCTCATTTCCGATCCGATTTATCCCAGCGGCAGAAAATGGATCGAGTCGACCTTGGGGTTCCGGCCAGTGGGGAATTGAAAGCGCATACTCAACAACCCCATCAAGGACCCACCAAGGCAGGCTTTGGTCGGAGCATTCCAAAGCTTCAAACCGCCGCCGCAACCCAAGGTGCTTTGGTCTGGCAGTCCGCACCAGATGGGGGTCTCGTGAGCCTCTTGACGGTGATCTCCTCCAAGGCGGTTGGAGTCCGTCTCGGCATTCGGGTGTCATCCCTTCCTGAGAAGGCTGAGCTTCGTTTTTTCAATGATCCTTCCGTGGCGGGTCCTGTGGTTTTAGGCTCAGATATCTTGGATTTGATCAAAAAGAACCTGGATGCGGGTGATCCTGAAGGGGACGCCCGGCTTTATTGGTCACCCGTGATTTCGGGAGAATCCTTTTCGCTTGAAATCTATCTCCCTCCCGGTGTGGATCAGGATGGTGTTGAGATTGCCATCCCGACGGTCTCTCATATTTTTCTGATGGACGCCTTAAATACACCAGACCCGGTTATTAGAACGGGGGTTGGGAGCGCTGGGAGTTGTAATAATGACGTGATGTGTGATCCTGCGTGGTCTTCCAGAAGCCAATCCGTGGCCCGTATGCTCTATACCAGTGGCGGTTCAACCTATCTTTGTACGGGGACCTTACTGAATGATGCCGGCAATTCTGGAACCCCTTATTTTCTGACCGCTAATCATTGCATCTCGACCCAGACGGTTGCTTCGACGCTCAATACCAACTGGTTTTTTCACTCATCCAGTTGCAACAGCGGTGTCCTTTATTCAGGATCGACAACACTTTCTTCTGGGGCGACACTTCTCTACCAGAGCAATACCACGGACACATCTTTCCTAAGGCTCAACAGCCAGCCACCGAGTGGTGTGACCTATTCTGGTTGGACTACGGCAACGCCTATCATCAGTGATCCATCGACCGGGTTACACAATCCCAAGGGCGATCTTCAGAAAATCAGTTATGGTCAGGTGTCAGGTTTTCTGACCTGCACACCGCCAGATGCTGCGGGGAGTTTTACCTGTAACAGCTCTGACTCCACATCTGGAACGTTTGCCAATATTACGTATTACATCGGCATCACTGAAGGCGGCAGCAGTGGTTCTGGAATTTTTATCAACAATGGACAGTATCTTTTTGGCCAGCTCTATGGGGGAAATAGCAGCTGCGCCAATCCGTCGGGGTCTAACATTTACGGTCGATTTGATAAGGCATATGCCAATGGCAATTTTTCCCAGTGGCTTGCTCCCATCCAGTACAGCCTGACGGTATCCAAAACAGGGACTGGAACGATCATCAGTTCACCGACCGGTATCAACTGCGGTGCGACCTGCAGCAG
>RFVA01000189.1 GCA_009922685.1 Gammaproteobacteria bacterium
GTGTGATTGGCTATGACAACGAACGAGGCAAGGGAGATCACCGTCATTTAGACGGTATCGAAACACCCTATAAATTTGTAAGCATCGATCAGCTGATTGACGACTTCATCGAGGACGTAAAGCGAAGGAGGAATGTATGAGGAACCTGACGATCACCCTTAATTTAGACTGGATGTCAGCCCTTAAGGCGGCTGGAGCATCAGCCAAGGAAAGCACTTATCAAGGCGAAACCCTCAATTTCGAATCCGCAAGCTCATTTTTCGGAAAGCTGACCGAACGTCGCTGGAACATGATCCATGCCCTTCAATCCGATGGTGGAGATGTTGGTGTCAGGGAACTGGCCCGCCGGCTGGGACGAGATCCTTCGAGGATCCATCAAGATGCCGCAATACTTATCGAGTTAGGACTACTTGAAAAGTCCGATTCCGGCTCACTCAGATGCCCATTTAAGGATATCCATGTCGACATGCATCTCGGTTCAAGGGTTGCCTGAGTGACAGAGGTTGTCGTTTGCTGTAACCCACAACTGAATCCCAGGATACCCCTTTAGCCTTAGCAAACAATAAACGCTATAGAACGTTACAGAACGTCTTCCCCAAGCGAACATTTTTGGGGGCAACTTTGGGGGCAACATTTTTTGGAGCATTTTTAAGTCTTTAATTTTGAAGGAAGTTGAACGTCAGTTCGGTAGACGCCACCTCCACCACCTTTTAATTCCAGGAGCTCCCCATGATCTCCTGTAAGCCCCGGAAAACGGGGCTTTTTTGTGTCTGAAGGGTCCTGTAATGGGCCTAAATCCCGCTCTAGCCGGCAACAAAACGGATAAAAATGCGGTTAGCGACTAAACAGGTAAAGTATCAGCAGGCGTCACCTTCGAAGGCCCTGCAGTCGACACAAAAAGCATGGGGCCACAAGCATTCACCCGCACGCTGGGCTTCGCTCGTTTTGCATCACCATGACGTGGTCAAGGTTTAACTGAGGGTCCGTTAAATCTTGACCACGTCAAAACCCCGTTTACACAAAATATCGGACACCCTCACTTGTCGCCATCTTGGCAAGAACCAAAAGCGTTTTTGGATTCCCTACGCTCCCATCGCTAGTCGTCCGAATAGATGTGAAGATTCCTTCTCCAAGGGGATCAGGCTACTTCACGCCATCCCGCAACGGTCGTCTCAAGTTCCAGCTTGCGCTCATATGCCTTCTGATTTAGGTGATTTAGAGCTTCGACCATGTCTCGAATGGATCCGTCTCCAGCCACATGCTCTCGATAAATTGCTCGGAGCAATCGCTCAGTTGGTTTCGTAATCTTGGTACGGTGATTTTCCCATCCACGTACCGACGTTTCTGCAACGCCAAGAATCCGGGCTAAGTCGTGTTGGGAGAGATTAAGCCCAACTCGAAGATATCTCACTTCGGAACCAGAAAGCCGAGGTTTATGATTGACAAGGCTAAGTCCAATAGCCCGGTACAATCCATCCAAGTCCTCAATCACTACACCTTTCCCATAAGGTGTATCGATCTTCTGGTACCCGTTCTTAAGATAAACGTTTCTGAGTCCGCAGTCTGTGTAATGGTGCATGGCCGTTATTTGTATGTCGTTACAACAATCACGTAGTTCCCAAGCCCTGATTGCCAATCTAGGGCAGCGACAACATTGATGGGTTCCCCCGCAGAAAGATACGTAACTTTAAGCTCCCAATTTCCTTTTATGGACTTTGCAGGTCCCTCGATAATTCGCCCTTTTCTGAGGCATTCAAGTATCTGAAGATGTGAAATCTTCCTTTGGTTACCGCGCCCGTTGGCATGCCTGGAGAACACGACCTTTGATGAATCCAGAGCCAACTCACGAAGAAGTTTCTCCGCTGTCGCTTTCGTGAGATCCAACTTGAGTACGTTGCTAACCTGCATCAGCTTACCGTCAAAATTTGACGTAGTATATCCGACAAAATTCTTTAGGGCTCGGTTGTTTTGAAGACACCTGGACAAGTGCCTCCATAGGGGGCGAATCTTCGCATAGTTCGCTTATCCATCAAGCCAGACGCTAGCAAGCTTTCGGCGGTTTCATGGACGGACGCCAATATAGAACTACGGTACTGCTGACGACTCACAAATCACCTCAAAATCTCAGG
>RFVA01000190.1 GCA_009922685.1 Gammaproteobacteria bacterium
CGTCGGGGATTATGTGATCGTCCATGCAGGATGTGCGATTGCCCTGCTGGATCAAGCCGAGGCACTTGAAACCCTTGAGGCGTTTCGCGCCCTCGGTGAAGGGGCGACCCAGGCTGACCCGCCATGATGACCCCCCGAGATTTTCGGCAACCGGCCCTGGCTCTAAACCTCACAGAAGCCATGGCCCAAAGAGTGACCCGGCCCTGGACGTTGATGGAGGTCTGCGGCGGTCAAACCCATAGCATTCTCCGCTACGGCCTTGATCGGCTGCTCCCAGAGGGGGTTGAACTCCTTCATGGCCCTGGATGCCCCGTCTGCGTCACCCCGAGCGAGGGGATCGACCGTGCTATCGCCTTGGCCCTTCAGCCACAAACCATTATGACCAGCTTTGGCGACATGCTGAGAGTGAGAGGTTCGAGTACGGATCTTCTCTCGGCAAGGGCTGAGGGCGGCGATGTGAGAGCTCTTTTAAGTCCACTTGAGGCCCTTCGCATCGCAGCAGAAAACCCAAAGAAGGAGGTGGTCTTCTTTGCCGTCGGCTTTGAAACCACAGCGCCATCGACGGCGATGGCGGTTGCAGAAGCGAAGCGCCTCAAGATCGAAAATTTTTCCCTCTTGGTTCGTCATGTCCGGGTTGCACCCGCCATGGAGGCATTGCTCCTTGACCCTCTCTCTCGGATGGATGGATTTCTGGCAGCAGGGCATGTGGCTACCGTCATGGGCACCCGTGAAATCAATGATATCGCCCATCGCCACCAGATTCCGATCGTCGTCACAGGCTTTGAACCCGTCGATCTCCTTGGGGGAATTTACCAATGCCTAAGTCATCTTGAACAGGGGCGCTACGGGGTCATGAACGCCTATCGGCGCGCAGTGAAAGAAGAGGGCAATATCCCTGCTCAAACCCTGATCAAAGAGGTTTTCGACGTGATCGATCTCCCCTGGCGCGGCTTAGGACTGATCGGAAGTGGCGGGTATCGCCTCAGCCCAGCCTTTAGGGATTATGATGCGGAAGTTCGCTTTTCATTGGGCCCTCAACAAGCGGATTCTCAAAGTTCCTGTCGAAGCGGTGACGTCCTTCGAGGGATCATTAAACCCGATCTTTGCCCCGCCTTTGGAACCTCCTGTACCCCGGAGCATCCCCTGGGGGCGACCATGGTTTCGGGGGAAGGCGCCTGTGCCGCGTATTTCCACTACCGGAGTGAGATCCCCCCTCAAGGGCGCCGATCTGATCACGCCGAATCATGAAGGCCTTGTCGTCATTAAACTTGATGACGATAAAAAAAGACCATTGATTTAGAGTTACAATTTGGATAAAGACGCTATTGCCGGAGCCCCAAGGGGCTTCTGTTGAAAGCGCCAACATTGACGAGATGAAAGCGGGGTATCTTTTGGCGTATGCCTTCAAGAAAAGATAGAAATAGCCCGGCTGGGAGATCTCCGGGCACCGAGAAGAGCGTAGATGCGCTCGTGCGTTCCATCTATGAAATCGCCCTTGATCCTTCCCAGATTCAACAAGCCCTTGGCGATATCAAGATCCACCTCGGGGCAAGCGCCTTTAGCATGTTCAATCTAGATGGCTCATCAGGCCATCCCGCGGTGACGACCGATGGTCTTTCAGCCGCATGGCTCAACGACTACGAAACCCATTGGTGGCAACACGATGTCTGGGTTCAGTCGGCCCATCAGCAAAACCTCGTGACCGGAGGAACGACGGTCATGGGTGCCGAGCTCATCGACCGAAGCGATCTCATCAAAACACCCTGGCACAACGAAGGTCTGGCGCCTAACAATATCCGCGATGTCCTCTGCACCTCCTTGTGGCGGGAAGGCGAGTCCTCACCAAGGATGGCGCTCTCATTTTATCGCCCGCTTCAATCGGTCGATTTTAGGGACGAAGAACGACAATTGTTGGGGCGTCTTGCGACCCATCTGACACAGGCTCTGAAAGTCGCCGAAACACTCGATCTCTTTCATCAAAACAAGGCGATTAACGATGCCTTGATGAACAAAACACCCCATGCGGTGTTTCTTCTCAGCGA
>RFVA01000020.1 GCA_009922685.1 Gammaproteobacteria bacterium
CATTCTTGAAAGCGAATTACAAAAACGGATCGAGATGGTCCGCCAAGGGATGTCCGGAAGCGATGCGCCGACCCTCTCTGGGCTTCCGTTAGCCCGCCAAGTGCTGGAACGATTAATTCTTGAAAAGATCCAGATCAATTTGGCCGAGAAATCAGGGCTGCGTATCGACGATGAGACCCTTCGACAAGCGGTACAGCAAATCGCCCAAAAGAATAATGTGACCCCGGAGGAGCTTCGCCAGTCCCTCCGGGCCGAAGGCATTGAGTACTCGGAATTTCTGGAGCAGATTCGTGGCGAATTGGCCCAGCAACGACTCAGAGCCAGCCAGGTCAATAATCAGATCAAGATCAGCGACCGTGAGATTGAGCATTGGCTGAAATCACGCGGTCAATCGGCCGCCAATCCCGATGCGGAATTTCTCTTGGGGCATATTCTGATTTCCACCCCCCAGGCGGCCAGTCCTCAGGCATTAAAGGTCGGAAAAGAGCGGGCGGACAAGCTCATCGAAGAACTGAAGGGGGGGCTCGATTTCAAGGAGGCCACCGTGCGTTCTTCAGACTCATCAGAAGCCCTCAAGGGAGGCGATCTTGGGTGGCGGAAACTCAGTGCGATGCCGACGCTTTTTGCTGATCTGGTTCCTAAGATGAAAAAGGGCGATCTCGAGGGCCCCATCCGGAGTCCGAGCGGTTTTCACATCATTAAGCTGTTGGATACTCGGGGAGGCGATGCCGAGCGGATCACCAAGACGCGGGTCCGCCATATCCTGATCAAGCCGAATGAGCTGATCAATAATAACGATGCCAAAAAGAAGCTGGATGCGATTCGCACCCGGATCGAAGCCGGGGATGATTTTGGTGACCTTGCACGGGGCAATTCGGATGATAAGGGATCTGCCGTGAAGGGGGGGGATCTCGGTTTCGTATCCCCAGGGGCTCTCGTCCCAGAGTTTGAGCAAGCGATGATTGCGCTTGATCCTCATCATTTGAGTCAGCCGGTCCAAAGCCAATTTGGATGGCACCTTATTGAGGTCTTGGAGCGACAGGAGTCGGACGATACCCAGGAACTGCTTAAGAAAAAAGCGCAGGATGACATCTTTAATCGAAAGGTGGGCGAGGAGACTGAGATTTGGCTCCGACGGATTCGTGATGAAGCCTTCGTAGAAATCAGGATTCCTGAGTTGTTACCTGAAGGATCCCAGCCACCACCGGACAAGACCACCGAGCCATGAGGCCCCGTCTTGTCATCACCGCCGGTGAACCTGCGGGGATCGGTCCTGACCTTTGTCTTCAGCTTCAAGGGCACGGATTTCCCGCCGATTTGGTGATTGTTGCGGATCCTCAATTACTGAAGGAGAGGGCTCGGGCCATGGGGCTCCCTCTGGTTATGAACTCCTGGTTTCCGGGTCAACCTTTCGAAGCCCCCGAAGTATTAGCGGTCTGGCCCGTCTCAAAGGCCCTATCCACGACGCAAGGGGTTCTCACAGCCCAAAATGCGGGTTACGTTCTTGAGACCATCACCGCCGCCGCGAAGGCATGCCTTCGGGGTGATTTTGAGGCGATGGTGACCGGCCCGGTCAGCAAAGCCTCTCTCAACGATGCCGGCTACGTTTTTTCAGGGCACACCGAATTTCTCGCAGAGATCACTGGGGGTGATCCGGTCATGCTGCTCACAGCGCCAGGTCTTCGGGTGGCTCTTGCCACGACCCATTTGCCGCTTCGAGCGGTGCCTCAGGCCATTACCCGTGAGAGTCTGGCCCGGACACTCCGAATCCTCCATCAGGGCCTTCAATGCTGCTTTGGAATAGCCTCGCCGAGGATCTTGGTCGCGGGACTGAATCCTCATGCCGGCGAGGGGGGGCATCTCGGTCATGAGGAAGAGGCCATCATGATTCCGCTTCTGGATGATCTAAGGGCGCAAGGTATGCAGTTGGTTGGGCCTTTACCGGCCGATACGCTCTTTGTTCCCCAAGTCCTCGAAGGCGCCGATGCGGTTCTTGCCATGTATCATGATCAAGGTTTGCCGGTTCTGAAGTATCTCGGCTTTGGTCGGGCCGTCAATATCACCCTCGGGCTTCCCATTATTCGAACTTCGGTTGACCACGGGACCGCCCTCGATCGGGCAGGGACCGGATCTGTCGATGCTGGGAGCCTTTTGGCCGCGATTGATGCCGCCATCACGATGAGCACCCTGAGTTCAAGAGGGGGTGTTTTCCATTGAAGGTTTCGGTATGAGTCATACACCCAGAAAGCGATTTGGTCAGAATTTCCTCAGGGATGCTGAGGTGGTCCATCGGATTGCGATGACGGTCCATCCGCGGCCCGATGATCACCTGGTCGAAATTGGTCCTGGGGAGGGGGTCATGACGGAGGCCTTGCTTCCATTATCGGGGCGATATGATGCGATCGAGATTGATCGTGATCTGACGGCTGAACTTAGACGACGATTCTCGAGTCGTCCGGGTTTTTATCTGCATGAGGCGGATGCTCTGAGATTTAACTTTAAGAGCCTTTTGGGTGAGGGCAAGATACGGGTCGTGGGCAACCTCCCCTACAACATTTCAACGCCCCTGATGTTTCATCTCTTCGCCCAAGTCGGGATGGTCGAGGACATGCATTTCATGCTGCAAAACGAGGTGGTTGATCGGCTCTGCGCCGAACCCTCGAGCCCTCACTACGGTCGGCTTGGGATTATGGCGCGTTACTTTGCAAGGGCAGAAAAGCTCTTTGAAGTGTTCCCCGAGAGCTTCTATCCGCCCCCAAGGGTGGTTTCTGCGATTGTTCGCCTGGTGCCACATGAGGTCCCGCCGGTGAGTGCGGATCCCGTGACCCTTGGCAAGGTGGTTACCACGGCCTTTTCCCAACGTCGGAAGACGCTCAGAAATGCACTCGGAAGCCTTTTTGATGTCATGGAGCTGGAGGCGGTGGGCATCGATCCTAAGGCCAGAGCCGAGACCCTCTCTTTAGAGGAATACGCGGCTCTTGCACGATGTCTTGACGAGAAGTCAGGCAAGGGATGCTCTGCTCCTCGGGATTTTTAAGTGATGACGGTTGGGGCCTTCATGTTGGATCGCGCTCTGACTTCTCCTAATTGTTCGGCGAGTTCGATCAGATCGCTGAGCGCCTCTTGTGGGTCATGGTGGTGTTCCTTGGCGTCGGGTTCAAAGCGTTCCAGATAAATTCTGAGTGTTGCCCCCTCGGTCCCGGTCCCTGAGAGTCGAAAGACGATGCGGGAACCGTTGGTGAAGATAATCCGGATGCCCTGATGGGGGCTGACACTGCCATCGACGGGGTCGAGGTAGGAGAAATCATCCGCGATAGCGACTTTATTGTCGCCCCATTGCTGGCCTACCAGCTGCCCTAGCTGTCCCCTCAGGAGATTCATGATGCTATCGCCAATGGCCGAAGGCATCCCCTCGTAGTCGTGCCGCGAGTAATAGTCTCTGCCGAAGATCGTCCAGTGTTCCCGAACGATATCGGCGACCGACTGTTGGCGGACCGCGATGAGGTTTAGCCAAGCCAGAACGGCCCAAAGTCCATCCTTCTCACGCACATGGTCTGACCCGGTCCCGAAGCTCTCTTCCCCGCACAGGGTAATTTTTCCTGCATCAAGGAGATTGCCGAAAAATTTCCAACCCGTCGGCGTCTCGTAGGCATCAATGCCGAGCCCTTGGGCCACCCGATCAACGGCCTGACTGGTCGGCATGGAACGGGCAACCCCCTTGAGGCCGGCGCGATAGCCTTTCAGATGATGGAGATTGGCGGCGAGGACCGCGAGGCTATCGCTCGGCGTCACGAAGAAGTGATCGCCCATGATCATGTTCCGATCGCCATCGCCATCGGAGGCGGCCCCAAGGGTCGGTGCCGCGGGCTGATACATCCTTTCAGCGAGGGCATGAGCATGAACCAGGTTGGGGTCTGGATGGCCGCCGCCAAAGTCTTCAAGCGGTATGGCATTCATGAGGGCGCTGAGGGGGGCGCCAAGCCGGTCGATGAGGAGGCGATGGGCGTAGGGGCCGGTGATCGCATGCATAGCGTCGAACAGGATCGACAACGAGTCTTCCTTGAGGGCTTGAGCAATGAGGTCGAGATCAAACAGGTCCTCCATGAGTTCGGCATATCCAAGGGTGTCGAGATCGACATCGGCCACCGCGGCGATCTGATATTCACGGATGGATAAGGTTCGCTGATAGATCTCGTTGGTGATCTGTTCTGGAGCCGGGCCTCCATTATTGGCGTTGAATTTGATCCCAAAATCCTCATCTGGCCCGCCGGGATTATGGCTTGCGGATAAGATAAAACCGCCTTCCGCCTTATATTTCCGGATCAGACACGAGGCAGCGGGGGTTGAGAGTAAGGCGCCTTGTCCGATGAGTAGTTTCGCAACACCCCGGGCCGCCGCCATTTTGATAATGACTTGGGCCGCCTGTCGATTGAAATAGCGGCCATCGCCACCAAGGACCAAGGTGGATCCAGTCAGGGAGGGTAAGGCGTCGAAGACAGACTGGACGAAACTCTGTAGGGATGGTGTGGATGTGCATGGGAGAGGTTCCTGACTCATGAAAAAGACCGCGTCCATTGTACTGAAATACGATGATCGCACGTGATGCTCTGGCGTGATGGCATGATTCCTTGGGGGCGGAAGAAGGTTAAAAGGGGGGTCATTTGGTGACAACACCACCAACTGTGTAAAAATAACACTGGAAATTTCGTCGAATTAGCGGCAAACTAAAGGCTGAGTAGTCTCGATTAGTGGCGATTGTTCATCTGCGGGGCTCTCTCCATAAGTCCACATCAACTACCAAGTTAGGAATTGACCATGAATGCAACCAAGCTCTCTATCGTACTCCTGTCTGCTGGTCTGACCGTTGGCTGCGCCAGCAAGAGCGACCTCGCAGCACTCCAGACTCAGGTTGATGGCCTGAAGGCTGAGATTTCTTCTGTTAAGAGCACTGCTGACGAAGCACTGTCTGCTGCTACCAGCGCTGACGCTTCTGCTCGTCGCGCTGCTGCTGCTGCTGAAGAAGTCAATGCAAAGCTGGATCGTGGCTTCCGCAAGGGCGCAATGAAGTAAGTTTTTTCTTTAGAAAGAACTTCAAAAACCCGGCGGGGCGACCCACCGGGTTTTTTTGTGTTTGAAAAAAGGCTGTGGTTTTAGGTCACCCGGGATCAGCTTGGCTTTGAAGGCGCTGCAATCGCTCGATTGATGGCTCGATAGCCGATGTCCTTCCGATAAAAGGCGCCCCGCCAGTGAATCCTTTCGGCCTCTTGATAGGCCTTCTTCTGTGCTTCCTGGATGGTTTCTCCAAGAGCGCTGACACAAAGAACACGACCGCCGGTGGTGATCACGTGCCCCTCTTTGAGGTCGGTACCGGCATGAAAGACCTTGAGCCCGTCGCCCTCCGATTCTGGAAGTCCTTCGATGCTATCGCCGATTTCTGTAGCGGCGGGATAGCCCGCTGCCGCGATGACGACACCTAAGGCGGGTCGCTCATCCCATTCGACCCACGCTTGATCGAGCCGTCCTGAAAGCGCCATCATACAAAGGGCTGGAAGATCACTTTGAAGACGCATCATAATCGGCTGCGTCTCAGGATCACCAAATCGGCAATTAAATTCCAGGACTTTAATATCACCTTCAGGGCTAATCATGAGGCCTGCATAGAGAAATCCCGTGTAGGGAAGGCCATCCTTCGTCATGCCCTCAAGGGTTGGAAGGATGACCTCGGCCATGGCTTTGGCATGGATCTCAGGGGTGACTACTGGGGCGGGTGAATAGGCGCCCATCCCCCCGGTATTGGGTCCGAGATCGCCATCGTCACGCGCCTTGTGGTCTTGCGAGCTGGCCATGGCCAGCGCATGGGTCCCATCGGCCATAACAATGAAACTTGCTTCCTCGCCAACCAGGAATTCCTCGATGACCACCCGATGTCCTGCCGTCCCAAAGGCATGACCGCCGAGCATGTCTTCAACGGCTTGAATGGCTTCAGCCTCGCTGGTAGCCACCACGACCCCCTTGCCGGAGGCGAGGCCATCGGCTTTGATGACAATAGGGGCGCCCTCCTTTTGGATGTAAGCGATCGCTGGGGCGATCTCGGTGAAACTTTGGTATCTGGCCGTCGGAATGTGGTGTCGGGCCATAAAGTCTTTACAAAAGGCTTTCGATCCTTCGAGCTGGGCGGCCAATCGGCTGGGCCCAAAACAGGCGAGTCCCGCTTGGCTGAAGGTATCGACAATGCCAAGGACCAGTGGGACCTCCGGTCCGATGATGGTCAGATCAATCTGCTGGTTCTTGGCAAAGTGGAGAAGGCCTTGAATATCATCAGCGGCGATCGGGATGTTTTCAAGGCGGGCTTCAAGCGCCGTCCCAGCGTTTCCTGGGGCGACATAGACTTTCTTGGCATCGGGTGATTGGCTGGCTTTCCAGGCCAGTGCATGTTCGCGGCCCCCTCCGCCCACAATCAAAATATTCATCAGGCTGATCTCAGATGGGTTAAACCCTGATGATACTTGGTTCTTTTGCCGACGGTCATGGGCTTCTCAATAAAATAGGCGACTAGGGCCTCTTTGTTGGGGTGGCACTCAGTAGCTGAGCTCTAATCCCAGTTGTACCCCTCGGCCAGGTTCTGGGGCGTAATTTTTAAGGTAGGAGGTTGAATTTCTTATGTTTTCATTTAAGAGGTTATTGCCCTTGAGGTAGACCAGCAGTTGGCCCTCCTTAAAGGTTTTGGCCTGATATTCAATGCCGACATTCAAGAGCACCCAGCCGGCGGTGGGTGTTTCGTTGAGCGCGTTGTCGTTTTGAGCTTGACCCCGGGTAACCCGAACGTAGCTGGACCAAGGAGCTAACGCATAATCGAGCTGAGCCCCGAATCGAAGGGGTGGCATTCGGGGGACATTCCCGTTTCCTTGGTTGATCAATTCACCTCGGGTGTAATCTCCAAAGAGGTTGAGATCGATCAATCCCCAGTGATTGTCCATGACCGGAATCAGGGCGCTGGATTCAAACCCCTTAAAGAGCGCGTTGCCTTGTGTGACTTTTAGGATCGGTAAGCCACTGGCGGATCCGCCTTGGGTATCAAAGGCGCCGGTGTATTGGGAATAAATGTAGTCATTCACCCAATTATTAAAAAGGTTCAGTTGAAAAGCGTACCCGGCCTGCTGAAAGGTGTAACCCCCTTCAAGGTTGTAGGACGATTCCATGTGGAGGTTTGGATTACCGATCTCAAAGGCCTGGACGGCATCGTGGGGTCCATGGACATAAAGCTCCTGTGCCTGCGCCCCGCGCTGCGATTCGGTCAACGCGAAACTGAGATGATGCGCATCTTCCAATGTCCAAAGTCCCGAGAGGGATCCGCTGATAGGCAAAAACTGACGGGCAGCAAAGCCGCTGGCGCTGTCGGGCGTCACATTTTGGGGTTCGATCCGAAAGCCAAAATCATAGGTCAGGGGGTCTGTGACCCAGTTCTCGACCCCAAAAAGACCTATATTGAGGATGCTGGTCCTTGGAATAATGGCTTCTGCGCCGATCGCTTGGGTGACGCCATTGACCGTCTGGAGCCCCCATTGCCCCTTCAAGGGGCCGATCGGCTGATGATTGAGTTCAAGTCGGGTCTCTAAGCTACTGCTGCTCCAAGTATTGCCTAGAAGGGGGTTGCCGGTATATTCGATGTGCGAATAGTCGGTAGCGCCTATTTTCAACTTGATCGATTCAATAAGGTCCGTCGGCTGGGTCAATCCGCCTCGAAGGTCGACCTTAGTTTGGGTGAGATTGATTCTCACCGGGGGTTCGAGAGGAATCCCGATCGGAGGAACCCCATAGTTGTTCTCAAGATAATTGACGGCGGCCCCCACAAAGCCGCTGTCGCCGACGAAGGAGAGTCCGCCGGTTCCCCCTTGGGCGTGGGCATAGGTGTTTGCAACGTACCCATAAGTGTTGGTGATGACCGGCTCTTGAGTGAGCGCGGGATTTGAAAGGCGCGCCAAGGGTTCATTAATGGCGGCCCCGCCAATCTGTTCGTTTCCGCTGTTCCGGTAGAAGCCATCGAGGTGCAAGGCGATATCACCTTCACCTCCTTCCAGTTTCAATGATGAGGAGGTTTCATCAAGGGCCGAATTGTAAAGCTCGTTGAGGCTTCCGCTGAGGGGTTGTTGGGCCCTTTTTTCAGGGACCCGATCGTCAATCACGTTGACTACACCGCCAATGGCCCCAGATCCATAAAGAAGGGTGGCCGGGCCGCGAAGCACCTCGACTTTGCGTGCTTGGGAGGGCTCAATGCTGTTGGCATGGTCTGGGCTGATGTTTGAGAGATCATTGCTGCCGATGCCGTTTTCCATGACGCGGACTCTGGGTCCCGACAATCCCCGAATCACCGGCTGACCAACCCCAGGGCCAAAAGACTGATTATTGATCCCTGGCTGTTGGCTGAGAGTCGCCCCGATCGTTGGCGCCATTTGTTCTCGAAGCTCACGGTCCTCAAGGACGACGACGGGACGCGCGAGATGGCCGATGGTTCGCTCAAGGGGCTCGCTTTCGACGACGATTTCCTCCAACAGCTGAGGGGTGTCTTCAAAGGGGCGGGTGGTGATCGCTTCGGCTGACGGGGCGGAGGAGGTGTTCTCCTCGGGGGCGCTGATGTTAGGCTCCATTGGAATCGCTTCACTCGCGGTGGCGCGTTGATCGAGGGGGGTCGCCAAAAGCAGAAGAAGGATGATCGGGCTGCGCATCGGGGACTTCGAGAAGCCAGTCTAAATATGTTATAGTATATCATACGTTATAACATAACAATAAGCTGTTGATCCGCATCGAATCGCTTGGTTTTTCAGCACAATGGGGGGGCCTCCCTGTGCTAGGATAGGGAGGCAAATTCATCTTATTGAGGTTCTGTGCATGATGCTGCGCATGTTTTTTCCCCTTTGGCTTCTCCTTTTGCTCCCCCTCTTGGTTCAGGCGGACAACGTCTCAGAGGCCAAAGCCCCTGTGGATCGTCTCAATCATGCGCTGCTGGATGTCATGCGGGGTGGCCCGCAATTGGGTTACCACGGCCGATATAAAAAACTGGATCCCATCGTCAGGGAGACTTTTGAATTTGAGGCCGTTTCACTGATTGCCCTTGGCGCACACTGGAAGAAGCTGGACGATACCCAGAAGCAGCAGTTTAAGGTCAAATTGACCGACTTGAGCGTCGCGACTTATGCGGCTCAATTCAAGACCTTTGCCGGTGAGGATTTCGTTTTTGATTCTAGTCAGGATCTTAAGAATGGCCGCTTGCTGCTGCGCTATAACCTCGTCGCACCCAAGGAAAAGCCGATTCGCTTTGAATATCTCGTTGGTCAGTTCAATGGATCCTGGCGCATCATCAATATTGTGGTGGATGGGATCAGTGATCTGGCGCTTAAAAAGGCGCAGTACACCAGCGTGATGGATCGCGAGGGTTTTGATGCCCTTTTGGCGAAGCTCACGCAGAAGATTTCCGACTACGCCAAAAATAACGCGGTCTGAATTAGGCGGTCAGACAAGAGCGTTCGATCAAGGCTGATAAGGATTCAATGGCGGGATGGATCTGTGAAAGCGCCAGATATTCATCCGGCTGATGCGCTTGATCAATATGACCTGGCCCCATGACGATGGTTTCTATACCCATCTGACTGAAGAAGGGGGCCTCTGTCCCGAATGCCACCGCGCCTGCGGTGAATCCACTGATGTCCTCACAGGCCCTGGTCATCGGGGCATTCGCCGGTGTTTCAAAAGCCGGAAGTCCCTCAAAGAGGGGTTTTACTTCAAGCTTTAGCTGGGGATGGTTCTTGAAGACCTCCTTGAGTCGGTCCTCAAGAGCAGCTTGTAGTTCACTAAGATCCATACCAGGAAGAGGCCTGATATCAATCAGCGTCTCGCAATGGCCGCAGATCCGGTTAGGACTATCGCCGCCGTGGATGGCGCCGAGGTTCAGGGTGGGGTAATCAACGGTAAAGGCCGGATTGCGGTAGCGCGCTTTCAATTCCTCCTGGAAGGCCAGCAAGCCAGCGAGGACTTGCTGCATTCCGATAATGGCATTGGCGCCAAGCGATGGATTACTGGAGTGTCCTGATTGGCCGCGAACCGTAATGGATTCCATGAGGACGCCCTTGTGCATTCTGATCGGTCGAAGGCCGGTGGGTTCGCCGATAATGGCCCTTCGCCCAAGACGCTGTTGCTGATGAAAAAGCTGGCGTGCCCCAGACATTGAGCTTTCTTCGTCAGCTGTTCCAAGGAGAACCAGGGGCCTTTGAAGGTCTTCTTTCCGGAATCGTGAGGCAGCCTCGAGCGCCAACGCGAAGAACGCTTTCATGTCGCAGCTGCCAAGACCATAGATACGGTCGTCTCGCCACACCGCCGAGAAAGGATCTGATGACCATAAGGAGGGATCACAGGGGACCGTATCGGTATGCCCTGAAAGGATCAGCCCGCCGTCGATCTCTTCACTGGTAGATGCCCCAAGGCGTGCAATCAGATTGGCCTTATGGGGACTCACAGGGTCTATTTTGACGGTAAACCCGAGATTTTCAGCCCATTCGGCGAGCCTATGGATGACGCCAAGGTTACTTTGATCGTGACGTGGGTCCGGCGAGCTGATAGAGGGTTCTCCGATCAGTTGGCGGATTCGTGTCTCAAGGTCAGGAAGCCTTGGCTGTGGCATGGTGGTCCTAGATCCTCATTTCGTGATCGGGCTAGATCAGGTTTTCAAGTCCCTTGTCCGTCACCGCTCCTTCCGATGCGGAAGACACGAGACGGGCGTATTTAGCAAGAACACCTCGGGTATAGCGTGGTGAAGGACGCTGCCATTTTAGGCGGCGCTCTGCGATTTCAGCATCACTGAGATGAAGGGTCAAGGCGGCACTCTCTGCATCAATCGTGATCTCGTCACCATCGAACACCAGGGCTAGGGTCCCGCCCACATAAGCCTCTGGGGTGATATGGCCGACGACGAAACCATGGGTCCCGCCTGAAAAGCGCCCATCGGTAATGAGGGCAACGTCTTTCGCAAGACCCTTTCCCATCACTGCCGAGGTCGGTGAGAGCATTTCCCGCATCCCTGGACCTCCCTTAGGGCCTTCATAGCGAATGACAATCACATCGCCTTTGATGATGGTCCCGTCTAGGATCGCTTTCAGTGCGAGCTCTTCGCAGTCAAAAACGCGCGCCTTTCCGGTAAAGCGAAGGCCTTCTTTGCCGGTGATCTTGGCGACAGCACCCTCCTCGGCAAGGTTGCCCTTCAGGATGACCAGATGGCTATCCTTCTTGATGGGTTGACTCATGGGCCGGATCATCTCCTGGCCTTCGGGATAAGAGGGAGCGTCCGCCAGATTCTCAGCGAGGGTCTTGCCGGTGACGGTCAGGCAGTCACCATGCAAGAGACCGGCGTCAAGCAGCATCTTCATTAAGGGCTGGATACCGCCAATCTCGACCAGTTCGGCCATGGCATAGTGCCCGCTGGGTTTAAGATCTGCGAGCATGGGGACTTTTTTCCCGATCCTTGAAAAGTCCTCAAGGCAAAGCGTCACCCCGGCCGCATCCGCCATGGCGAGGAGATGGAGGACGGCATTGGTGGAGCCGCCAAGAGCGATGACCACCGTGATGGCGTTCTCAAAGGCCTTGAGGGTCATGATGTCAAGGGGTCTAATGCCCTGCTCCAGCAGCGTCAAAACCTGTGCGCCTGCAGCGATGCAGTCCTGCTGCTTGTCGGCGGAGATGGCGGCCTGGGCGGAACTTCCCGGAAGGCTCATACCGAGGGCCTCGATCGCCGAGGCCATGGTGTTGGCGGTATACATCCCACCACAGGACCCCGGGCCCGGAATGGCTAGGGATTCAATCGCTTTCAGTTCTTGGTCATCGATCTGATGGTTGGCGCGAGCCCCCACAGCCTCAAACACGGAGACAATATCGAGCTTCTTGTCGCCATGGCAACCACTCAGGATCGTGCCACCATAAACGAAAATGGCAGGCCGATTGAGCCGTGCAATGCCGATCAGGCAGCCTGGCATGTTCTTGTCGCAGCCACCAATCGCTACGAGTCCGTCAAAGCCTTGACAGCCGACCACCGTCTCAATGGAGTCCGCGATGACCTCGCGTGAGACCAGCGAGTATTTCATCCCCTCGGTACCCATCGAGATCCCATCTGAAATCGTAATCGTATTAAAAACAACGGCCTTGCCGCCTTTTTCATCAGCGCCTTTGGCCGCAGCATCGGCCAGCTGGTTGATATGCATATTGCATGGTGTGACCATACTCCAGGTCGAGGCAATCCCGATTTGGGGCTTGGTGAAATCTTGATCTTTGAAGCCGACCGCATGGAGCATGGCTCGACTTGGAGCTCGCTCCATCCCATCGACCACCAAGGAGGAAAATGCGCGGGTTGAATGCTTGGTATCAGACATGATGAATTCTCGTCACAGAAAATAGGGATGAATGGGCGTGTTGAGGAATCAGTAGGAGCCCCAATGGTTGCGGCGTTTAAAACTGAGACGTGGCAACAAAACCCCGAGAATGACGCCGATCAGTAAGACGCCGCCGCCGATCATGAACCAGGTCTGCTTTTGGTCCTCATTGAGCGCATTTTTTGCTCGGGTGGTCGTCTCAAGCTCCCGTTTGAGGGCAATCACGCTTGATTGCAGCTGATCACGCTCGGTCTGAATCCGAAGGATGTCCGAAGAGGCTTGGCGCACTGCAATTAATTCGGTTTGGAGGCGACTGACGTCTTCGCGAAGTTGCTCTGGGGATTTGGGGGGTTGATTTTCGGCGATCGCGGCGGGGCCCTGCGAAACTGGAACCGGAACCGCGCTGATGACCTTCGATGGAATCCAGCCAATCTCGCCGGAATCGAGTGCGATCCGGGCATAACCGAGTCGCTGATTCACCTTGAGAACCTTGAAGGGTGTCCCAGGGCTTAAGACCGCGAGGCTTTTATCCTTGGCTGAAAGACCTGACATGAGGTCAATGGTGGCGCCAGCGGCGATCCATTGGGTGAGAGGCTCAGCGCCGATTGGGAGCGCAGTGAGAAGGCAAAAAACCAGAAAAGCTCTGGGGGGCGGCAGATGAAACATGGTCTTTGGATCAACTTGTTTTGGCGATAAGGAGGCTTTATGAGGGGTCTGGGTCCTGGTCAAAGGATTGGGCCCCATGGTCCTGCTTCAGTAAAGCCGCCATGGTATCTCAACCATGGAATCCTGACTAACCGTGAGCCTCGTTGGGCCATTTCTTAAAGGGTGCTTGAAAGGATTTTTAGGTTAAGGTGACCGATCGGCCATGGCGGATGTTAAATTAGGGGACATTGTCCCCAAGGGTCCTTTTTGAAGGCCGCCTCCGCGATGATAGGGCGTGGCCAATGAGGCCAAATTTAAATCGTTTCGAACGCTACCCATCATGAAAATTCTGGTGACCGGCACGGCCGGTTTTATTGGTTCATCCCTCGCGCATGCCCTCCTTGACCGGGGGGATCAGGTGATTGGGCTCGACAACCTCAATGACTATTACGACGTTCGGCTCAAGGAAGATCGCCTTCAGCGCTTGACCGTGAGGCCCGGCTTTACCGAGCTCCGTCAGTCGCTGGAGGACCGCGAGGCGTTGTTTGAGGCGTTCAAGAGCCATCGACCGCATCGGGTGGTCAATCTCGCCGCACAGGCGGGGGTCCGCTACTCGCTGACCAACCCCCATGCCTACATCGATGCGAATCTGGTGGGGTTTTGCAACATTCTCGAGGCATCACGTCATCATGAGGTCGAACATCTGGTGTATGCCTCTTCGAGCTCCGTCTATGGTGCTAACACGAGGATGCCTTTTTCCGTTCACCATAACGTGGACCATCCGGTTAGCCTCTATGCGGCGACCAAGAAGGCGAATGAGCTGATGGCGCATACCTATAGCCATCTGTTCCAAATGCCGACCACCGGTCTTCGGTTCTTTACGGTCTATGGCCCATGGGGACGCCCTGATATGGCCCTGTTCAAGTTCACCCGAAGCATTCTTCGGGGTGAACCCATCGAGGTCTACAATTTTGGTAAGCACAAACGAGACTTCACCTACATTGATGATATTGTCGAAGGGGTTGTGAGAACGCTCGATCGGCTCGCCGAGCCCAATCCACAGTGGCAGGGTGACCATCCGGATCCCGGCACCAGTAGCGCCCCTTACCGAATTTATAATATTGGCAATCAGGAACCGGTTGAATTAATGCGGTTTATTGAGGTGCTGGAAGGCGCTCTTGGGAAGAGCGCTGAAAAGATCTTTCTTCCTCTTCAGGATGGGGATGTGCCGGCGACGTTTGCGGACGTTGAAGATCTCCAAAGGGATGTTGGTTATGCGCCTAAAACGCCCATAGAAACCGGTATTGCCCGGTTTGTGGCCTGGTACCGCGATTATTACGGCGAGGCTTGAGGTGGCCTTGACTGATTCATTCCTTTGGTCTGTCCTGCCTCATGCCCAAGTGCCGGTTCTGGGATTTGCCGCCCCCAGTGGAACCGGAAAGACCACCTTGCTCTGTCGCCTGATTCCAATTCTTCGGGCGCGGGGTCTTATGCTGGGTTTGATCAAGCACGCGCATCACGACTTTGATCTTGATCAGCCGGGAAAAGATAGCTTTGAGCTTCGAAAGGCAGGGGCCTCCAGGGTCTTGATCACATCGTCAAGGCGGCGAGCCACAGTGACCGATCATGCCTCCCCCATAGAGCCTCACCTTGATCAAGAGCTTTGTTATCTGGATCAGGAAGGGCTTGATTTGATTCTGGTCGAAGGTTTTAAGCAAGAGGCTTATCCAAAACTAGAACTCCACCGGGCGGCGCTGACAACGCCTTTTCAGTACCCTTCGGATACCAGCATTCTTGCGTTGATCACCGACATGCCGCCCCTCGACGGCCTTGCAATACCCTGCATCAATATCAATGACCCCGAGGCCATCGCCGATTTCATCATGAAGCGGTTTCTCCCTGAGGCACAACGTGCAATCCATTTGCGATAGTCTCCCTGGCGTTTTGTCTCTCGCCGAGGCCAGGCGCCGGCTAGTGGGTTCCTTGTCGCCGATTGGGGGGGTCGAGTCGGTTCTGTCAGGCGGGGCTCTTGGGCGGGTGACCGCAGATGACATTCTCACAACCGTTGATTTTCCGCCTTTTTCAAATGCGGCCATGGATGGTTATGCGGTCCGCTCGGTGGATGCACTCCCTGGAGCCACCCTTCAAGTGGTGGACCGCATCATGGC
Source organism: Gammaproteobacteria bacterium (assembly GCA_009922685.1). Classification (GTDB taxonomy): domain Bacteria; phylum Pseudomonadota; class Gammaproteobacteria; order Methylococcales; family Methylococcaceae; genus UBA6136. The sequence goes on from RFVA01000020.1 coordinate 15,224, forward strand.
TGGAGCCTCTTCAGTTTCTGACCTTGAGCCGGGGCAGGCCATTCGAATCTTTACCGGGGCGCCCCTCCCCGCTGGCGCTGATGCGGTGGTCATGCAAGAAGCGGTGGTCCTTGAGGGGGAGACCCTTCGCCTTTCAGCGCCGCTCCTCTCCGGTGAGAACGTCCGTTTTAGGGGGGAAGAGCTTCGAGTGGGTGAGCGACTTCTGGCTTCAGGCCGCATCATTCGTCCTCAGGAGTTGGGACTACTGGCCCAAGCGGGGGTGAAAACCATTTCGGTTCGACGGCGCCCCCGGGTGGCGGTCCTTTCCACGGGGGATGAGTTGGTGGCCTCAGGGGGTTCGCTTGGCCCCGGTAAGATTTATGAAAGCAACCGTGCCGTTCTTCTCGGTCTTCTGGCGGATTTGCCTGTTGAGGCCTTGGACTTTGGCATCGTCCGTGATGACAGGGCCTTATTGGGTGAGGCCCTTCACCTCGCTGCTGCGGAGGCCGATGTGGTGATCACCAGCGGTGGCGCTTCGGTGGGAGACGCAGATTTTATGGCGGAGCTCCTGACAGAAAAGGGTCGCGTTGAATTCTGGAGAGTGGCCATCAAACCTGGCAAGCCATTCCTGTTGGGGCACCTTGGTGGCACCCCATTATTTGGCTTGCCGGGTAATCCTGTTTCGTTGATGGTGACCTTCATGGCCCTAGTAAAGCCTGGTTTGGAAACTCTGATCGGACTCGTGCCATCCGAACCCCTCCGCTGGCCTGTTCGGGCCCTCGGGGCGATTCGAAAGGCGCCTGGCCGGCTTGAATTCATGCGGGGGATTCTAGAACGACGCCAGGGTGAACTCTTTGTGACCCCGCTCGCTGAACAAGGAAGTCACCGCCTGACCTCGATGAGTGCGGCCCACTGCTTGATCGTCCTCCCTCAAGATTCAACCGGTGTTGCCGCGGGTGATTGGGTGTCGGTTGAGCTTCTTCCAGGGGGTGAGCGCGATATTCTTGAGGGGGCGGTGTGATCGGCGGTCAGGGGCTCTTGGATGCGATTTTGCTCTACTGCCGGCCTGGATTTGAAAAGGAATGCGCCTCCGATATCGTCCAACAAGCGGCTCTTTTGGGGGTTCATGGCTATGTTCGGGCAATAAAGGACTCCGGCCATATCCGATTTGTGGCAGCGGAAGGGGGTGCGGCACTTCAGGATCACCTGAGATTTAGTGATCTCATATTTGCTCGTCAATTGATTCATCAGATCGGTGAGATCGACGATCTACCGGCCCATGATCGGCTGTCGCCGATCATGGCCATGATTGACCAAAGTGGTCTTCGCTTTTCGGATGTGTTTCTGGAAACAGCCGATACCAACGACGCCAAGTCGCTCTCGGTATTACTGCGCAAATTTAAGGTGCCTTTGCGCCGTGCGCTCGAAAACAAAGATCTTTTGGGGAATGAGCACCTACCCCGGTTGCATGTGTTTTTTGAAAGCGGGACGGAGGTGGTGCTCGGATTTTCAAACCCGCGTAATGCATCCCCCTGGCCGATGGGGATCCCAAGGCTCAAGTTTCCTGCGGGGGCTCCGAGCCGATCGACCTTGAAGCTCGATGAGGCCTTTCAGTTTTTTCTGGCGCACCCGGATGAGGCACTGGTGCCGGGCATGACCGCAGTGGATCTTGGCGCTGCCCCGGGGGGCTGGACTTACCAATTGGTTCGGCGACACATTCGGACGGTCGCGGTGGATAATGGCCCCATGGATTCCAGGCTTCTTGATTCCGGGATTGTGCAGCATGCAAGGGCCGATGGTTTTCGCTATCGTCCCCTAAAGCCGGTGGATTGGTTGGTCTGTGACATGGTCGAGCAGCCGCATCGAGTGGCCGCTTTGGTCGCCGACTGGCTGGCTGAAGGGGCTTGCCGCGAGGCCATCTTTAACCTGAAGTTACCCATGAAAAAACGCTACGACTGTGTCAGTGAATGTCGTAGTATCATCGAGGATAGGCTCCTTAAGGCTGACCGAAGGGTCGTGATCGCCTTCAAGCAGCTTTATCACGATCGTCAGGAGATTACCGGTTATGCAACGCGAGGGCGATCATGACGGCTCGCCGGGATGGCGGTTTGAGTGAGTGATTCCCTATCGACAGAGACTTTTTGTCTGGATGCTGGAGTTAACGTTTCATGAGCAACGTTCTCGATAATGAGAGTGAGGTCGGCCACCACCATATTTCCAAGCAATACGACCATGAGTTGCTGGCCATTCGAAATCGCGTCCTAAGACTCGGAGGCTTGGTCGAGGCTCAGGTTGAATCAGCGGTCACCGCGCTTCATGAAAGTGATGTCGAGCTGGCTGAAAGAGTCATCATGGATGATTACAAGGTGAATACCCTTGAGGTTGCCATTGATGAAGAATGTACCAAGATCCTGGCGTTAAGACAGCCTGCCGCCCGTGACCTCCGGTTAGTGGTGGCAGTGATCAAGACCATTACCGATCTCGAGCGGATCGGCGATGAAGCAAAGCGGATTGCGCGTATTGCCATCGATCTTGCCGATCACTATCCAAAAAAGAACCAGCTGACCGATCTCCAGCAATTGGCTCAGCACGCCCGCTTGATGCTGCGTGAGGCCTTGGATGCCTTTGCCCGCATGGATGTGGATGAGTCTCTCCGGGTGGTTCATGAGGACCAGCAGGTCGATCGAGAGTATGAGAGCATCATGCGCCAGCAGATCACCTACATGATGGAGGACCCTCGCTCCATCCCCGTTTCACTCAATATCATGTGGTCGGCAAGGGCTCTAGAGCGGATTGGTGATCGGGCCTGCAATATCTGCGAGTACGTGATCTACTCTGCGATGGGGAAAAATATCCGGCATATCAGTATTGATGAGGTCGAGCGTGATCTCAAATCAGGCTGATTCGTCCTTCTCTTTCGTTTCAAGCTCAGGGGGTTCTAGGCCCCGCCATTGGGTGCCCTAGGCGGTGCAGTTTTGGAGGGCGTCTGAGCCCCTCTTAGGTGGTTATCCGCGGCGATTATCCGTATAATTTAACCTTGTTGAAAATCACCTCGATGATCGGCGATCATGCCTTCGGTGGAGGACGATTCGCCCCGAGAGAGGGCTTTTCAGGGGGCGTTTTAAGCCTCGGGTCATGGATTTTTTTTAGTCATTGACCCCCGCGCGTCACCCTCAGTTTATCCCTCCGATAGGCCCTGCCTCACCAGGCGCGGATTATAAGTCACAAGAGATCACTTCGATGCTGCCCCGTTTTTTCACCCTAGTCCTTCTGATCTTCATGGCCACTGGGGCCGGTCCTTTGTGGGCATCAGAGTCGTTTACGATCGAAGATATTCGTATTGAGGGACTTCAGCGCGTTTCTCCGGGCACCGTCTTTAATTACCTGCCTGTGAAAGTCGGTGATGAATTTGATCAACGCCAATCATCGGAAAGTATCAAAGCACTTTTTAAAACGGGTTTTTTCAAGGACGTTAAATTGGAGCAGGAAGGCGATACCCTGGTGGTCATCGTTGAAGAGCGTCCATCCATTTCAAGTGTGCACATTGAAGGAAATAAGGACATCAGTAGTGATGACCTTAAGAAGGCACTCAAGGGGATTGGTCTCGTTGAGGGTAAGGTCTTTGATCGAGCCATTTTGGACAAGGTCGAGCAGGAACTCCGTCGTCAGTATTTTGGGCGGGGCAAATACGGCGTCAAAATCGAATCCAGTGTCACTGAGCAGCCACGGAATCGAGTCGCGATTGAACTGTCGATCTCAGAAGGCAAGGTCGCGACGATCAAGCAGATCAATGTGGTCGGCAACCACTCCTTTGAAGATGAGCAGCTGCTGAATGAATTTGAACTGAGTACCGGTAATTTGTTGTCGTTCTATACCAAGAACGATCAGTATTCGAAGCAAAAGCTATCCGCCGATCTTGAGCGCCTTCGCTCCTTCTATCTCGATCGTGGTTATATTAATTCCCAAATTGAATCGACCCAGGTCGCGATGACGCCGGACCGCAAGGAGATTTATCTCACGGTCAATATGAAAGAGGGGGAGGTCTATAAGGTCAGTGATGTGAAGGTGACGGGGAAGCTGATTATTCGCCCGGAGGAAATCACGCCACTGGTCCAGATTGGTCCCGGGGACCACTTTTCAAGAAAGCTAGCCACGGAGACGCAAAAGGCCATCAGTGACCGTTTGGGGGATGAGGGTTACATTTTCGCCAACGTCAACATGGTTCCTGATATCGATGAAAGCCGTAAGACGGTGAGCATGACCTTCTTCGTCGACCCCGGGAAGCAGGTCTATGTGCGGCGGGTGAACTTTAAGGGCAATACCAAGACCCGCGATGAAGTGCTGAGGCGCGAAATGCGACAGATGGAAGCCGCGTGGGCATCCAGTACCAAGATCGAACGATCGAAGACACGGATGGAGCGTCTCGGCTACTTCCAGGAAGTGAATGTCGAAACCCCTGCGGTGCCCGGCACCTCCGATCAGATTGACGTCAATTACAACATTGTTGAGAAGTCTTCCGGCAACATCATGGCCGGTGTCGGTTATTCGCAGCTGCAAGGGATTATCTTCAATGCCAACGTGACCCAGGACAACGTCTTTGGGACAGGCAAAAGGGTGGCCTTCAACTTTAACAATAGCCGTATTAATACGATTTACCAGACCAGCTACTTCAATCCCTACACCACCTTGGATGGCGTCAGCAGCGGGGTTGACCTGACGTATCGAAAGACGAACGCATACGTGATCAATCTCGCCAACTATTCGACCGATACCGGCGATATTGGGGGGAACATCGGCATTCCTTTGGGTGAATTCGACAGTATTCGTTTTAATCTTGACTACAACTACACCAACCTCAAGACCAGTACGAATTCCTCCCGGGAGATTCAGACCTTCCTGCAGGAATACACGGGTAATTCGATAGCCACCCATTACGGCTTCAATTACATCCCGGTGTCGGTTGGCTATGTCCATGACACCTTGAATCGGGCGACTTTTCCGACCGATGGCGGCGCTGAACGGGTGCAAATTCTGGCGACACCGCCGGTTTTCGGAACGGACTCCGTCGCGTTTTACAAAGCCAGCGTCAAAAGCCAGCACTTCTTTCCAATTGCCAAGGATCTAACTCTGATGCTGATGGGCGAAGTGGCTTATGGGGATGGCTTCGATGGAACCCCGGGCCTTCCATTTTGGGAAAACTACTTTGCAGGTGGGCCTCAGGTGATGCGCGGGTTCTACCCGAGCTCTCTTGGGCCAAGGACCTTGCCGAATACCCAAGGTTTAGGTGGTAATCTTTCACTGGGGGGTTCCAGCAAGATTGTGAGTACCGTCGAACTTCTATCGCCGATCCCTTTCATGTCGGATAGCAAAAACATGCGAATTGGTGCTTTTGTAGATGTGGGTAACATCTACTGCGGCACGTTCCAAGTCGCTTCACCCAAGGGTCTCGTGCAAGGAGGCGCAACCCCTTGTTTTGCCCAGCAGAAGGGCGACTTCCTGCGTTACTCGCCCGGGCTTCTGGCCCGCTGGATTTCACCTTTCGGTGCCCTTGGTTTCAGTATTGCCCATCCCCTCAATACCGTGCAGGGCGATCGCACCCAGCTGTTCCAATTCTCCTTCGGCCAGGCCTTCTAAGCTTCAGGCGGCGTTTCATTTTCCCCGCAGCTATAAAGGCGCCATGCTCTGATGCGTTCAATCACCGAATCTGGGGTCAGGAATCGGACGCTTTTCCCGGCTTTAAGGCGGGATCGAATCTGACTGGCTGAAATAGCCAGTGGGGTGACGCTGATTGAGGTGATGAGGCCTTGAGGGCGCTCGTGAAGTGAAGGCATCCCGGGGGCCTCTCTTTCCTTGAAGATGTCCGCCAACGCTTGAGGCCAGTCGCTTGATTCTCCCGGACGTTGCATAATGAGAAGGTGCGCCAAATCAAAGAGGTCAGGCCATTGATGCCACCTCTCTAACCCTCTAAAGGCATCGGCACCTAGAATCAGGGCCATGGGTCTCAGGCCCATTTCATCTCGAAGCGATCTTAAGGTATCGACCATGAAGGAAGGGCCCGGTCTTTCCATTTCGCGGGTATCGATCCGAAACGAAGGGGGGGCGTTTTCGAGGGCGATCTTAAGCATCTCAAGGCGTTGTCTTGGGGTCGCGCCCGGCGTTTCGCGGTGAGGCGGCCGATGGCAGGGGATGAACCTTACCTCCGAGAGTCCGGCAATTTCACTGACCTCCAAGGCAGAGCGAAGGTGCCCATAGTGGACAGGATCAAAGGTTCCCCCGAAAATGCCAATCAAGGCCCCTCCCTAGATGCTCAGCTTCAGCGCGATGATCATTCCCTGATCTGCCCGTCGCCAAGTACGACAAATTTCAACGTGGTCAGGCCTTCAAGTCCCACCGGTCCCCGCGCATGCAGCTTGTCGGTCGATATGCCGATTTCAGCGCCAAGGCCGTATTCAAAGCCATCTGCAAAGCGCGTGGAGGCATTCACCATGACCGAACTCGAATCGACTTCGCGAAGGAAGCGGCGGGCGCGTCCGTAGTCTTCCGTCACAATAGCATCGGTATGGGCTGAACCGTGCTGGGCAATGTGATCCATCGCGCTCTCAAGATCATCCACCACCCGAATAGCCAGAATGGGCGCAAGGTATTCCGTATCCCAGTCCTCCACTGTTGCAGGGATCGCGTCTTCGAGGATCTCGAGCGTTCTTTCGCAGCCTCTAAGTTCAACGCCCTTTTCCCTGAGGGCCGATGCAAGGTCCGGGAGGAAGATGGGTGCAATCCGGCGCGCGACGAGCAGTGTCTCCATGGCATTGCAGACGCCATAGCGATGGGTCTTGGCGTTCAAGCTAATCCTTGTTGCCTTCTCGAGATCGCAGTGATCATCGACGTAGACGTGACAAATCCCATCCAGATGCTTGATCACAGGAATGCTGGATTCGGCCATAATGCGCTGGATTAAACCCTTGCCACCGCGCGGAATGATCACGTCGATGAAGGCGTCGAGCTTCAGCATTTCCCCGACGGCCGCTCGATCAGTCGTATCGATGATCTGCACAATATTTGGAGAAAGGCCTCCTTTTTCAAGGCCTTGCCGAATCGCTTTGGCAATCGCCCGGTTCGAATGGATCGATTCAGAGCCTCCTCGCAGGATACAGGCATTCCCTGATTTGAGGCACAGTGCGGCCGCATCAGCCGTCACATTGGGTCGTGATTCATAAATGATGCCGATGACCCCAAGAGGAACCCGCATCCGCCCGACTTGGATGCCCGAGGGGCGATAATTGAGATCCGATATTTCACCCACCGGATCCTTTAAAGCGGCGACTTCTCGAACGCCCTCGGCCATGTGTCGGATCCTTTGAGGATTGAGCTCTAGGCGTTCCAGCATTGCCTGATCAAGGCCTCTTGCTTTCCCGGCCTCTAAGTCTTTGAGGTTCTCTTGAATCAGTTCATTCATCCCTGATTCAAGGGCGTCAGCAATGGCTAGAAGCGCCTCATTTTTTTTTGCCGTTTCAGCGCGACTGATCTGTCTTGCGGCGGCTCTGGCCTCTTGGCCAATGGATTGCATCAGGTCTTTAAGCATGTCAGTCATCTTGGGTATTCTCGGTCTCCAACAGGGGTCATGGTTATTTGCCGGGACCCCGAGGCGGCATCTGATAGTGAGAAGCAGAGGGACAACAGGACCTCCCAGGGGTCCCCGGGCTCAATGCCCTTGGTCTTTCGGTCAGCCTCTCCGGCCAAAAGCAGCGCCGATCGAATGATCGTCGGCGTGAGCCGCTTGATGGCTCCAGCAACGAGCGTCTTTCGGCGATCCCAAAGGCGATGTTGGCCGGCTAGTGTATCGAAATTCGCCCCGTGCTTCATGGCCGTGATCAGGGTGTTCAGCAAACGAATCTCCCGGGTGAGTGCCCATAACACCACGGGCGTAGCCATCCCCTCAGCTCGAAGGCCCATGAGAATGCGTTGCATCCTTGGAAATCCGCCTTTTAGCATTTCTTCGGTGAGATCAAAAACATCGTAACGCGCACTATCGGCCACGGACTGACGTATTTTTTCATCGCTGAGTTGGCCGCTGCCGAAAAGAATATAGAGTTTTTCAACTTCCTGTGCCGCGGCCAGGAGATTCCCTTCGACACGGGCTTGAAGCAGCCTGAGGCCGGATTGGTCCGCCATGAGCCCGCGCGCATTGAGGCGGCGATCAAGCCAACGGATGAGTTCCTGTTCCTCAAGAGGCCAAATTTGAATCATGATCCCCATCGCTTCGACGGCCTGAATCCAGCGGGTTTTCTGATCTTTGGCGGCCAGTTTGGGATGGCTTATGAGAAGGATGGTGTCCTCAGGGGGACGTTCCAGGAAATGAAGGATCGATTCCTGGCCTTCCTTATCCGGTTTGGCTGTGAGCCGAAGGTCCAACAGTCGGGGCTCACCAAAGAGGGAGAAAGCATCGCAGCTTGCCCTGAAGTCGGCCCAGTCAAAGTGGTATTCGACACTATAGATTTCTCGTTCAGGAAAGCCTTGGAGTCGAGCTGCCGCACGAATGGCATCAGCAGCCTCCAGCATTTGTTGGGGTTCATCGCCGCTTAACAAATAGGCCTTCCGCAGAGGGCCTTCGAGATGTTTTTTTAATTGCTCCAGTTTCAGTTTCAAGGAGCCGCCGGAGATTCGTTTTTAAGCCCGGCGAGGACCTGACGAAGCAGTTGTTGAGCGGCTTCATTTTCCATTTCAATTCGAATCTGGGTTTCTTCCAAGCTTTGCCCCAGCGGCGAGCTTTGGGTATTAAAGTATTCTCGTCGGACGACCAGTTCCCGTTCTGGCATCAACACCTTGCCTTTTGGCGTTTGAACTTCAAAAACCAGCAAAAAACTGAGGTCGAACATGTTGGCGCGGCCCACAGCGCTGAGGGTGATCGGTCGCCTGAGCTGCCGTGCCTTGATGACATTGATAATCGCGAAGGCTTCACTGGGTTTCGCAGCAAGAACCCCTCCTGCAACGGTCAACTTCTGGACAAAATTGACATACAACGGGTTGCTTTTGCTGATGCCGGTCATGGCAAGACTTTGTTCTTTGACGGATTCGGGCAGTTCCCCACGGAGGTGGAATCCGCAGCCCATGGTCAACAGAAGGAAACCCATCAGGATCAAGCGGCCGAAGTGTTTTGGGTGACACATGATCAGACGACAATATTGACCAGCTTGTTAGGGACCACAATCACCTTTCGAACGGGTTTGTCTTCCATGAATCGCCGAACATTCTCATCGGCGAGGGCGGCCTTTTCAACCGCTTCATTCGGGCTCCCAACAGGGAGACTCAGCTTGGACCTTAATTTTCCGTTGACCTGGATGATCCACTCCACGGCGTCTTGCGTCAGCGCTGAAGCATCCACCTCGGGCCAGAGGGCCGTAGCGATGATTCCAGGATGCCCAAGTTGAGTCCATAGGGTTTGAGTGATGTGCGGTACGATGGGGGCCAGCATCAAGGTGACCCGCTCTAAGGCTTCCTGGCGGACCCAACGGCCTTCAGGGCTCTGGTCCTCAAAGCGACCCAAAGCATTTAAAAGTTCCATATTGGCCGCAATGGCGGTATTGAAAGTAAACCGGCGCCCCATGTCGTCGGTGACTTTCCGAAGGGTTTCGTGCACCTGACGTCTCATCGTCTTCTGAGCATCATTGAGCGTTGGGAGGGGTCCTTCTGGCGGGCGCCCCTCCCGAACGTGGACCGCCACCTGCTTCCAGAGGCGCTTAAGGAAACGGAAGCCGCCTTCGACTCCGGAATCAGACCACTCAAGGGATTGCTCCGGCGGCGCTGCAAACATGGTAAACAGGCGAACCGTGTCGGCGCCATAACGAACGACCAAATGTTCAGGATCCACGCCATTGTTTTTGGACTTGGACATCTTTTCAGTTCCCCCCACGTGCACAGGGAGGCCATCGGCCTTGGCAACGGCGCCGGTGATTCGGCCTTTGTCATCTAAGCTGACATCGACTTCGGTGGGGCCGAGGTACTGTTTCTTGCCGGTATCATCTCGGTAAAAGGTCGGGGCGACCACCATTCCTTGGGTCAAAAGATTCTTAAATGGTTCATCAGCCTTCACTAATCCCAGGTCTCTCAAGAGCTTGTGATAGAACCTAGCATAAAGAAGGTGGAGGATGGCATGCTCAATCCCGCCGATATATTGGTCGACTGGAAGCCAGTAATTAGCGCGCTCATCGAGCATCGCCTCGTGGTTGTCCGCCGAGGTATAGCGGGCAAAGTACCAGGATGACTCCATGAAGGTGTCAAAGGTATCCGTCTCGCGGCGGGCGGGTTGTCCACACGAGGGGCAAGGCGTGTTCACAAAACTGTCTAGTTTCGCTAGGGGGGATCCGACGCCGCTGATATCGACCTCGGGGGGGAGACGAACCGGGAGATCCTGATCAGGAACCGGGACCGTGCCGCAGGCCTCACAATAGATCACTGGAACGGGGCAGCCCCAATAGCGCTGTCGGGAAACGCCCCAGTCTCTTAAGCGAAAATTGGTTTGCTTTTCGCCGAGTCCCAGGGCTTTAAGGTCATGAGCGATGGCCTCTACCGCTTCGCTATGACCGAGTCCATCGTAGGGTCCTGAATGAATACAAACACCTTTCGACTTGTCGCCATAGATCTCCCGCCAAGTTTTAGGATCAAAGCCTTCAGGATCTTCTGGGTGGGTAATGACCTGAAGAATAGGGAGTCCATATTGATGGGCAAAATGAAAATCGCGTTCATCATGTGCGGGCACGGCCATCACCGCCCCTTCACCATAACTCATCAGGACATAGTTCCCGACCCAAACCGGAATCGGTTGTTGCGTTAAGGGGTGGGTCACGGTGAGGCCGGTATCCATGCCACGTTTTTCCATCGTGGCCATATCGGCTTCCGCGGTTCCACTTTGTTCGCATTCGAGGATGAAGGCAGCGAGTGCGGCGTTTTCTTTCGCGGCATGACGCGCAAGGGGGTGTTCGGGTGCTACAGCGCAGAATGTCACCCCCATGATGGTGTCGGCTCGCGTGGTATAGACCCACAGTTGCCCCTGGGCCCCATCGAGGGTGTAGGGAAAGGCAAAGCGGACGCCGTGGCTCTTTCCGATCCAGTTGGCCTGCATGGTTCTGACCTGTTCCGGCCAGCCACCGAGCTGATCAAGGGCCCCCAGCAGCTCGTCGGCATAAGCCGTGATCCGCATGAACCACTGAGAGATTTCCTTGCGGACAACCGGAGTGTCACAGCGCCAGCAGCAGCCTTCTACCACCTGTTCATTGGCGAGAACGGTGTTGTCATGGGGACACCAATTGACGGGAGAAGTTTTCTTGTAAACCAGGTCTTTTTCAAGAAGCTTTAGGAAGAACCATTGCTCCCAACGATAATATTCAGGTGAGCAGGTGGCAATTTCACGTTGCCAGTCATAACCAAATCCCAAGGCCTTAAGCTGCTGCTTCATGTAGGCGATGTTTTCATAAGTCCAGTCTGCCGGGGGGACCCCTTTGCTCATGGCCGCGTTTTCCGCAGGGAGGCCGAAAGCATCCCAGCCCATGGGTTGCAGGACATTCTTACCGAGCATGCGCTGGAATCGCGCCATGACGTCCCCTATGGTGTAATTTCGAACGTGGCCCATGTGGAGGCGGCCGCTCGGATAAGGGAACATCGCGAGGCAGTAGTATTTTTCAAGGCTCGGATCTTCCTTGGCGCGAAAGACCCCCTCCTCCTCCCACAGGCGCTGGATTTCGGTTTCTATGTCCTGGGGCTGGTAATGTTCATCCATAGGGGGCTGGCTTTCAGGGAGTAAACCCGGAAGGATACTAAAGGGAGGGCCGAGGGGGCAATTTTGATGCTGGAGCTGTCCGCGACGGCAGCAAAATCTTCAACGGTTTAATGACCATCGATCATCGGGTGAGACAGCATGCAAAACGATTTTTGGCATGAGCGCTGGCAGCTTGGACAAATCGGCTTTCATTTAACGAAGCCACACCCCTTGCTGGTAGGGCATTGGCACAACATGTTCCCCACTCAAAGCGCTGGTCGAGTGCTGGTGCCTCTTTGTGGCAAGAGCCTTGATTTGGTGTTCCTCAAGGAGAGGGTGAACAGCGTTGTCGGCATCGAATGTAGCCCACTGGCCATCCAGCAGTTCCTAGAGGAGCAGGGGCTTTTGGCGAGGTCTAGGCCGCTGGGTCAGGGAATCGTTCATGAGGCATCCCCTTATCGGTTGATAGAAGGCGATTTTTTTAAGGTCACGGCGCCTTTGCTTGGTGAGATCGATGCGGTCTATGACCGCGCGGCCCTGGTGGCTATGCCGGAATCACGCCGGTCTGACTATGCGCGTCACTTAAGAGATCTCGCCGGGCAAGCGCCCATTTTGCTGATCACCATCGACTATGATCCCGAGCAAATGATGGGGCCACCTTTTCCCATCCCTCAACGAGAGCTTGAGGCGCTGTTTGGGGAAAACTACCGGCTGACTTTGCTCGAAGAAACGGACGCCCTCGATGAGAGTGCCGCACTTAGGCGTCGGGGGCTCACCGCATTGACGGAGTCGGCCTGGCGTCTTGACCCTCGTTGAGCGCTTCCCGAATCACAAGACATGATCTGATAAACTTGGTGTTATTTTTCGAGAATTGAAGCCAGTGCCACACATTCTGAGGATCGCAACCCGACAAAGTCCGTTAGCGCTCTGGCAGGCCGAGCACGTCGCGACCCGTTTGATGGCGCATCACCCAGGGCTTCAGGTTGACTTGGTCAAAATGGTCACGCAAGGCGACCGCATTCTCGATGCCCCTCTTGCTAAGGTGGGCGGCAAGGGCCTCTTTGTCAAGGAATTGGAGCAAGGACTGCTTGAGGACCGAGCAGATATCGCGGTTCATTCCATGAAGGACGTTCCCGCTGAATTACCCGAGGGTCTGCATCTCGCCGCTATTTTGCTTAGGGAGGATCCCCGTGATGCCTTTGTTTCAAATCGCTACGCAAGTCTTGCCCATTTACCGCCGACCGCTCGCATTGGAACGTCTAGTCTTAGGCGGCAGTCGCAGCTGAAATTGAGGCTCCCTGATTGTCAGCTGGTGAGCCTCAGGGGTAATGTAGGAACTCGCCTCGACAAACTGGAGCAAGAGGGCCTTGATGCCATTATTCTTGCTGCAGCAGGCCTGATTCGCCTCAATCTTGCTCATCGGATCACCGAAGTGCTCCCGACCGAATGCTGTCTGCCTGCGGTCGGACAAGGGGCGATCGGGATTGAATGTCGCACGGAGGATCCCTGGGTCCACGAACTAATCGCCCTGTTGCATGATCAGGGGACAACGGATTGTGTGACCGCAGAGCGGGCCTTTAACCGGCGCTTAGATGGCGGCTGTCAGGTTCCAATCGCCGGCCATGCGGTCCTTGATCAGGACCAGCTGTGGTTACGCGGCTTGGTGGCAGACCCCGAGGGAGGGGAGGTGATTCAGGACCAGATTGAAGGGCCACGATCCGATGGGGAGGCGTTGGGTGTCGAGCTGGCGGAACGATTGCTGGCCAGAGGCGCCGCACGACTTCTTTCAAAGGTATCCTAAACGCTATGACGATTTCTTCGCTTCAGCCGCTGTCAGGATTCAAGGTCCTCATCACCCGACCCGTCGACCAGAGTGCATCATTGCATCAGCTGATCATCGAGGCCGGCGGTGACGTGGTGAGTGCCCCCTTGCTGGTGATCGAACCCCTCGAGGACCTCCGATCGGCAACCTCCCTGTTGAATGAGTCTCCACCCTGGGACGGATTGATCTTTGTTAGTGCGAATGCGGTTCGTGTTGCCTTCTCGATAGCGGAATGGCACCAGCGGGATCTGAGTTCCACCCTGATTGCAGCGATTGGTGCCGCTACCCGAGAGGCTCTCGAAGCTCAGGGTGTGGCGGTTGATGTGGTCCCTGAGAGTCAATACAACTCAGAAGGACTCCTAAGCGACCCCCGTCTAGAGGACGTGAAGGGGCAGCGGCTGCTCATTGTTCGGGGCCAGGGCGGCCGGGAGACTCTGGCTGAAGGCCTCCGCCATCGGGGCGCTCTGGTGTCTTATGCGGAGATCTATCGGCGGACTCGAGTTCCCTTTGATGTTTTAGCATCAGCCCTAGAAACGGGGTCCCTGGCCCCCTTCGATGCCGTTGTTATTACCAGCGGAGAAGCCCTGGCTCATTTGACTGAATGGCTAGAAACGGCCGCTTTGATCAATGATCCGAGGCCTTTACTGGTGGTGCCGGGGCCGCGCTTGGTCGCGCTGGCGCATCAGCTGGGTTGGCCTTTGGTGATGGAGGCGGATGATGCGCTCGATGAGTCCTTAGCCAGAGCCCTGCGACAGGTCGCCCATGGACAGCGGACCGGCGTTTCGCCCGTGGCACTCAGTCGTTGGGACGGTGCTCATTTGGCGGCGACAACATCAAAGGATCAGCCCGAGGGGCTGATGGATCGTAATGACGCCATTGAACCGGCGGGGGAGATGCGAGTGACCGAGACACATCAGGAACAGGAAGAACTCATGCCAATCGAGCCAGTGCCGATGGAGCCGATACCAGCGCCCCCTGAGGCGATTCAAGAAGCCCCGGAAAAAGGAGGTAAGCCCTCTAAAAAGGCCGCCAAGGAGCCGGCACCCAAGAAGCCCCGCAGTATGGCCTGGGTGGGCTATACCATTTTGATCGGGGTTCTGGTGCTGGCAGGTGGTGGCTGGTTTGTTTTAGAGGAGCTGAGGTCTCGACAGGAGGGTCTTGGCGGGCTGGTTTCGGATAAGAATCAGCAGGTTCAGGAGGTCACCCATCAGCTGAGTGCCGCGCAATCGGAACTCGCCAGTCTTCATGCCCAGATTGCCTCCTTGCAAGGTCAGTCGACCACGGATGAAGCCCGTCTGGAGCGAGCAATCGGCGATCAGAGTGATCAATTCGATGCAAAGCTTGACGCCACTCGTGGCGAGCTCGCTACCGCGATCCAACAGATCCAACGCCAGCTCAATAAAACTCGCGGTGATCTCATGGTCACCGATGCCGAATATCTTTTGAGTGTGGCCAATCAGAAGCTCAATCTGATCGGGGATGTCAAATCTGTCCTTGCCGCCATGGAGGCAGCGGACCAACGGCTTCATGAGAGTGGTGATCCCGCTGTTTTTAAGGCACGCGAGGTGCTGGCTGGCGAAATAGCGTCTTTGAGGAAGGTCGAGGGCCTTGATGTGGTCGGCCTCTCCTCCGATTTGGTCGCCCTTCAAAAGCGGGTTGCGGGACTTCCCACCGCGTTGCCCCACGCCGGCATCGTCAAACAGCTGGAGGCTCAGAAAAGCGTTGAAAAGGATCAGGATTCAAAGCCTGATGCAGAAGCCGATGCCTTTGACCATGCCCTCAAGGGCATCAAGGATCTGGTCGTGGTCAGGCGGACCGATCGATTGGTTGATGCCGTGTTGACACCAGAGCAGGTCGAAACGGTCAGGCAACTGCTGCTTTTGAAGCTTGAAACGACCCGGGCGGCACTCCTCAGGAATGATGAGAATCTTTATCGGCAAAGCCTCAGCTGGACGATCGAATGGGTCCAGCAACAGTTCGATACTTCTGCCAATGAGACCAAGGCCATGCTGAACGATTTGGAAAAATTGTCGCAGCAATCGTTGTCTATCACCTACCCAGATATCAGTCGCTCCCTCACGATGCTGCAGAATATCGAGCGGGTACGTCTCGAAGTTGAGGACACGGTGATGCACGGAAAGCCGGTGGCAGCGCCTTTGCCGGCACCTGTTTTAAAGTCGGTGGAAACCCCTTCTTCACCCAGCAGTGAGAGCCTTGAAAAGACGCCACCGATCGGCCCACCGGAGGCTAAGAGCGATAAAGCTGAAAAAACCAAAGCACCAATCAAGGAAGAGCCATCCAGTGGCCCGCCCCCGGCGACTGAGGCCCCATCTAAGGACGTGGGCGAGACCCCTAGTGGACCCTCCTTAGACCATCAAAAACCCGCGGCTCAATCCCTCGACCCATCGGGTGAAAGGCTGTGAGAAGAAAGATCGTTTTTTCCTTAGCGGCCTTCTTCCTTGTTCTTGGGTTGATTGTCTTAGGCTATCAACAGCTCAATGCAAGTGGCCATGCGGGCTATGTGATTATCGGGATCGGCGATTTGGTCCTTGAAACGTCGCTGTACTTCATCATCTTTTTGACCGTTTTCGTGTTTGTTGCCGTCTACCTTGGTATCCAGTTCACCACGGGGGCCGCCAAGCTCCCGGAAGCGATCAAGCGCCGTCATCACCAAGAGCGCCATAAACGGGCTATGGAGGCCTTGTTAGAGGGATTTGTCGAGACGATTGAGGGGAAATGGGACAAGGCTGAGCGAAATTTGATTCGCCATGCCTCCGACAGTACCTTGCCCTTACTCAATTACTTGGTCGCAGCCCGGGCGGCCCATCTCCGGGGCGCCGATGAGCAGCGTGAAGATTACCTCAAGCTGGCCTTGAAGGTAGCTCCTGATGCTCCACTGGCGGTGGCGTTGACGCGGACCTCCTTAATGATCGGAACGCAACAGTTCGATCAGGCGCTCGAACATCTCGCCGAAATCAATCGAACCTTCCCGAATCACCCTTTGGTCCTGAGGATGATGGCGGACGCTTATATCAGGACTAAGGATTGGGATGCACTGCACTACCTGATACCGGCCTTGCGGGAAGCTAAACTGTTCGCTGAATCAGAGCTTAGAAAGCTTGAACTGGACGCTTATCAATCCCTTCTCAAAAAGCGGGCTTTGACCAAAGACCCGGGACTGATTCGAGAGATTTGGCGGATGGTTCCCCCGCATTTAAAGTCCGAGGCCATCCTGGTTGAGCCCTATAGTCGCGGCATGATGGACGCAGGGGTTGGGAAAGAAGTCGAAGAGGACCTCCGGTTGGCTTTGGGTCGGGATTGGAATACCCCGTTGCTGGACGTGTATGCGCAGATCGAGGATGACGACCCCATTCGCCAGTTGGCGCATTGTAAAGACTGGCTTGGCCCTCATCGGGATGATCCTGCGCTGTTGGCTTTGCTGGCAAAGTTGTCGTTTCGTGCGGGGCAGGGTGAGGCAGCACTTGACTATGCCAAAGCCAGTCTCAGCCTCGACCCGACACCTCAAGCCCTCAAGGTGTTAGCCGATCTCATGTTTGCTCGAAAGGAGGATGTTGCTGCCAGCCGTCTCTATCGGCAGGGCCTTCGTCTTGCCTTAGGCGAACCCATGGAGGCCGAGATGATGGCCACGGCGCTGGCGATTTTAGCGCCCTCTCAGGTCGTTCTTGAGGCGCCGGCCGAAGACAGGCATGAGCGCCCTGACATCGCTCGTTGACGCCCTTTCTCCAGTGTCATCGCCGGTTATTCGCTGTCAAGATCTCGGCAAGAAGTTTAGCCGAACCACCCTTCAAGGCCTTCTTTATGGTTTGAGTGATGGGCTTCAGCGGCTTTTGAGAATAGCGCCTCGGCAAAGGCTCAGGCAGCATGAATTCTGGGCCTTGAGGGCGGTTTCATTTGAGCTGCGCCCAGGCGAATGTCTGGGCGTCATTGGTCCCAATGGGGCCGGCAAGAGCACTCTGCTGAAACTCATCAATGGCGAATTACGGCCTGATGCAGGGTCCCTAGAACGATCAGGGAGGGTCACCTCTCTGATTCGGTTAGGTCAGGGTCTCCAGCCTCTCCTGACGGGGCGTGAAAATATCTATGCGAAGTGTCTGGAGTTTGGCTTCAGTAAGCTCGAGACCGATCGACTGATGCAGCAGATCGTGACCTTTTCAGGCCTTGAAAAATCACTGGATCTTCCCGTCAAAGTTTACTCTGATGGGATGTACGCCCGACTCGAATTTTCCATAGCGACCGCCAGCCCGGTCGATGTCCTCCTGATCGATGAAGTCCTTGCCGTCGGCGATGTGGCTTTTCAAATGCGTTGCCTCAAGCGTCTTGATGCCCTAAAGCGCGAAGGAACCGCCATCCTCTTCGTTTCGCATTCGGAGATGAATGTTCGGCATATCGCCGATCGTTGTCTGTTGCTGGAGGATGGTGAGGCACTCGCGGTGGGAGAAACCGAGCTGTTGTACCGAAAATATTATGAGGCCACCGGTTTTCTCGATCGCGCGCTGGCGCCTATGGGGCTGATTCCCAAGATGCCAGCGGATTTATCGGAGGGTGTGGGTTTGATGAGATTGTCCTTGATCTCAGAAGAGCCTTCGTATCGGCTGGCAAAGACCGGCTCTCCCTTGATCCTAAGGCTTGATCTCGAGAGTCTGTACCCAACGAGGTCCGCGACGCTGAGGCTCCAGTTCTTCAGTGTTTCGGGTCTCTTGCTGGGGTCTTTGGAGTGCCCATTGATGATGGCGCCTGGTGCCCATGCTTGGCGCCTCACCCTGCCTTTTCTGGGGTTGTCGGCCGGCCGCTACCGAGTGGGCGGCGGCATTGTCGTCGAGGGCCAATGGTGTTCCTACCAATCGACGCTGCTAGAGATTCTGGTGAAGGAGGATCAGCCTGGCGAAGGGCAGGGCCTGATTCGGCTGGAGGCCGCGCTCGAGCCCCTCTCGCCCAGCTAATCTTATTAATTCAGACCTGGGTGGATCTTCCTTTCACAAAGGGCATGAGCTGGAAGTCGCGATTTACCGTCTTCCTGACAGTAAGTGGGTCGTTAAGATTTCGGATCGAGTCTGAGTAGGCGTTGTTCTGGTTCGCTTGAGTTTTATGCGCCTCAACGGAGGAGCGGAAATCGGCATTCATGCGAGACTGATAACGGGTCCCCGTGTTTTTTTGAAGAACCCCAGCACTTCGGCATCGATACGAAGCGTGTCTTCATCCATACGGCATCGGCCTGTTGGTCGCGAGTGATCGAGCCAATCACCCCCCTAAACAAGCTTTCATGCGTGGTGAAGACTTTGCAAGGTCGAGCGTCACTGACCCGCTGCAAGCTCCCACCAGCAAAATCTGGATCAGTCAGTTCGATAGCGGCAACATCTGGATAGGGCTTGCTGGTGGTTTGGCAAAGCATCCAATCATCTTTGCCTGCATTTGCAAGAATCAGGGCTGGACGCGGCCTGGTGGCGGACAAGTCTGAAAATGGAAACGAGATCACAACTACTGGGCGGCTCGCAAATGTGCCCATGCCACATCCTCCTCCCCGCGCGACCAATCTTCGGATAAGGCCATCTTACTTACAACAGCCCCGCAAAGCGCGGGATCTCCCGAAGCTTCCGACGTGAAAGTCACCAAGACACGATGCGCTATCTAGCCCAGAGCTGGAACAGCCTCCAGAAAATCCAAATGACCATCGGATTCCAGAACAGCTTCATAGGGTTTCAGCATAATTGGCCTTCCATCACCGTGTCTGTCCTGACCTCATGGTCGTTCCATGGGGTAGCTGCAGCAAGAATTCGAGTCGAGCTAAATTTTATAACAGCATATAAGGCTCTGGAGGGCCTGTTTTTGCTGGTTCGCGACAGAGGCTAAAAAACCTTTATTTTTTAGCCTCAGCCTGTTCTTTCTTGATCAAGGCATTCGTAATCTCAATCATCCGCTCAAAGGACTTAGCCTTTCCAGGGCTAATCAGATACTTCCCATTGACCACCATGGAGGGCGTTCCGGTGACCCCATATTTGGCGGCGAGGCCATTGGCGAGGCGCATCTTGGAGTCTACGGCGAAGGATTTATAGGCTTGATGAAAGGCTGACTCATTGACACCGTGAGCGACAAAGAAGGGCGCTAGTTCCTCTTCGGTAGAGAGCTTTTGCTTTTGATTTTGGATCGCATCAAAGAAATCAGCATGCATCTTGTCAGCAACCCCAAGGGCTTCTGCGGTAAAGAATGCTTTGGCATGCGCGGCCCATTGCTCATTGAATACCGCGGGTTGATGGATAAAGTTCACCGAGTCTGGCTTTGTTTTGATCCAGGCATTCAAATCAGGTTCAAATTCGAGGCAATGAGGGCAGCCATACCAGAAGAATTCGAGGACCTCGATTTTTTGGGGGTCTTGGGTCGGCTGAGCCGGTTTGACGAGGTCATAATCCGTTCCGGCCACCAGTTCCGCGGCCTCTAGACCGACTAAGGATTGTGTCAGAAGAAGGCTCAAAAGGGCGAGGACACCAAGCAAGGTTTTGTTCATGGAAGGTCTCTAAGGTGTTTGTTTAATCAATCAGGCCCATGTCGGTCGGGCCTATCAACGGCGATGGCCTAATGCAACGTCGAAATATATTCCGCCAATGCGGTCATTTCACTATCACCCAGCTTACTGGCGATGGCGCGCATCATGCCGTTCATATCATTCTGGCGTTCACCTGCCTTGAAATGATGCAATGCCTTTTCGGTATAGGCAGCGTGTTGCCCACTCAGCGAAGGGAAACCGGCGGAGGGGTTGCCCCGCCCCTTGGGTCCGTGGCAACTTGAGCACGCGGGAATCCCCGCGGTCGCGTTACCGGCATTGTAAAGTTTTTGGCCCAAGGGGTGGGGGTCACCGGTCTCGATATGGCCTTTCTGGCTTCCATAAAAGGCCGCGAGATCACGCATTTCCTCGTCACTCAGTGGTTCGGCCATGGCGGTCATGGTTGTTTCCGCACGTTTCTGGCTTTTAAATTCCTTTAACTGCTTGGTTAGGTAGGCAGGATGTTGCCCCGCGAGCTTTGGAAACAGGGGGGCTAGTGAATTACCATCCTCTCCATGGCATCCACCGCAAAGCCCGGCGAGTTCCCGGCCTCTTTCTGGATCACCCTCCGCATGGGCCAAAAAAGCCGCGCAACCTAAAATGGCACTGACCCAAATCATCGAAAGCCTCATGGCCAAACCTCCTTCTTGTTGGACGTTATTTTTTTAATTCAGTCATCCGTGGCTGGCGCCCTCCATGAGAGGGAAAAAATCACCAAAGCCCGTATCCCGCCATAAAATACGGGTACACTAGAAAAGTCAATAACTCAGACACCTAGAGACCCTTGAATTCCCTTTATCATCAGGCCAGTTTTCTGGCGAGCGCCTCACGCCTTAACAATGCACCTTCAGATATCGGCCTTGAAGTCGCCTTCTCAGGCCGCTCCAATGCGGGTAAATCAAGTGCCATCAACACGATCACTCAGCAAAAATCCTTGGCCCGGGTCAGCAAAACGCCAGGTCGTACCCAATTGCTCAACTTTTTTCAGTTGGATGAGGAGCGGCGACTGGTCGATCTCCCAGGATATGGTTATGCCAAGGTTCCGGAGGGGATGCACAAGTCTTGGGGGAGCATGATTGAAAGCTACCTCAGCCAGCGGTCGGCGCTGAAGGGCGTCTTCCTCATCATGGATATCCGTCACCCGCTCACCGATTTTGATCAGCGGATGATCGAATGGTGCCAACATTTTGACCTGGCTCTGCATGTATTGTTAACCAAGTCCGACAAACTGTCCCGCGGAGCCGGCATGGATATCCTTAAGAAGGTTCGGGGGACCCTCAGCGCGCGTTACGCCCAGCCGGTCACTGTCTCTTTGTTTTCGTCTCTCAAACGGTCCGGCATCGAGGAGGCTCACCAAGTCCTTGATGGCTGGTTCGAGGTCCAAATAAAAGCCCCCTAGGATTGGGTGGGCCCACAAAAAAAACCCCGGCGGTCATGGGGCCGCAGGGGTGTAGAATGCCCTAAGGGGGGATCTTTAGGGCAACCCGTCTCGGAGAGGTTTTTTGGGCTGTTTCTAAGACCCTTGCCATCCTCATTTGGTTCAAATCGATCACGGCTTTTTTATGCCCACCCGGCAAAAACCCTTGTTGAGAACCCTTCATGACCATCAAAAAACTGATCACTGTCCATTTTCACCTCGCGGTGTTTGTTTCCATTGGCTTTGGCATTGCTGCATTCAATCAGCCTGATTGGGTGCTGGCTGATGAAGAAGGCCTCTTTGGTCCGTTGCGCAACAATCTGTTGTTCGCCGTGGCTTATTTGCTTCTTGGGCAAATTGGCCTTTGGGCGACCCGTTATCAAAAAGGTGGATATTTCGAGGCGTTATTGATGGGGTACACGTTTATGGCCACCGCCTTTGGCGCCAAGATCTATGCCGATGTGAACGGAATGCCCGTCTCACCGGTCTTTGTGATGTCGCTTTATTACTTTGCGTTCGCGCATTTTCTCTATTATTTCCTTGCTAGACCGAAGGAGTTAGATTCCGATCCCACGGTGGGTTGAGGCGGACTGTGTGAATGGCGGCGCACGTTGACTTAAGACAAGGCATCCTCTTTAACCTTCTGGTGGTAACATCGGGGCGAGTTATCCTTTTCGCGCGGAGATTTGATGAATAACACGAGCCACGTTCCTTTTCATCTGACCAGCCCATCTGGCCTTGAGATCAAGATCAATGGCAATGGCTCGATCAGCCGCTTTGAATACAAAGATATTGTTCTCAATCTTTTTCCTGGGAATCAGATGGAGGGCGGGCTGAGCACGATTTATCTTCGTTACTTTGATCCTGAGGCTCGGGCAGTGCCCCTTTTTGGACCTCAAAGTGATGCCAGCTATCATCTCGATGCGGGTGCCTTTGTCGCCAAGGGGCGGTTCGAAGCGGTGCATTATGAGGTGCGCCTCGAACTGTCTTCGGAAGCGTTGGCCTGGTTCTGGCACGTGACCCTAAAGAATGTGGGTGAAGACGATCTTTCGGTCGATCTGATCCTCACCCAGGATATTGCCTTAGCGCCCTATGGTGCTATTCGGCTCAATGAGTACTACGTGAGCCAATACCTGGACCACACCGCCCTTGACCATCATCAGCGGGGGACGGTCGTGGCGACTCGCCAAAATCTGGCGATGGGGGCTCGGAACCCTTGGTGCCTCATCGGCTCATTGGGGCGGGGCGTCAGCTATGCGACGGATGCCCTCCAGATTGTTGGTGTCGGACGCCCTAAGGGGGTCGCAAAAGGCCTCGTTGAAGGGCTCCCAGGCTGCCGTTTGCAGCATGAACATGCCATGGTGTCGATTCAGGATACGCCCATCAGCCTCAAGGCAGGGGAGACGGCACACGCCGGTTTCTTCGGTTGGCTGGAGGAGCACCATCCAGAAGCGACATCCCCCTCGGATTTAATGTTTGTCGATCGTGCCTTGGGGTTGCTGCATGATCGGCCCCTCCTGGCCTTGCAGGAAGTCGAAATAGGGTCATCGCCGTCGCGGAGTTTGTTCGTCACAGCACCGGCCCTCAGTGCCGCCTCTCTAGAGGAGGCAGAGTTGGATCGCTGGTTTGGAGTGGAGCGCCGTGAAGTCGAGGTCGATCAGGGGGCCATTCTGTCGTTTTTTTATGGTCACAACCGCCATGTCGTTCTCCAGGCCAAAGATGAAAAAGTCCTAAGGCCCCATGGGCACATCATTCGGACCGGGGGGCTTTTTACACCGGATGAGGCGGTATTAACCTCGACGGTTTGGATGGACGGTGTTTTCCATTCAATGGTGACGCAGGGCCATGTCAGCATCAATCGATTCCTCTCGACGACGCATACCTACCTCGGTCTGTTTAAGACCCATGGACAACGTATCTTCATCGAGACAGCGGCAGGTTGGAGACGACTCGATAAGCCCTCCGCATTTGAAATGTCGCCGGAAGGGTGTCGCTGGTTCTACCGTCATCAGGGGGGCTTGCTGGTGGTTCGAAGTGAGGCCAAAACGGATCGCCACGAACTGACATTGAACCTCGAGGTCCTGGAAGGCGAGCCGGTTCGCTGCCTGATTAGCCACCATGTAGCCCTTAACGGGGATGATGGTCTGGTGCCCATGGGGGCTCACTTTGAGGTGCGTGATGAGGGTGTTTTCTGTTGGGCCACCCCAGAGAGTGATGTTGGCCGGCGATTCCCAAAAGGCGGTTTCCTGATCACCGCAGCGGATGGCACGGTGTTCGAATCAGTGAATAACGATGCGATCCTTTTTGAGGATGGGCAAAGCCGGGATGAGCCTTTCATCTGCCTTGTGACCGGCTGTCATCGTGCGATGGGACTGACGATCCATGGGCGTCTGGTCGAGGCCCGTGGACAACGGCCGGTGTCGACCCCGCAGTACTGGCGGGAAGCGACCAGCGGCTTGACGGTTGCCCAAGAGGCCCCACTCGGACTCCAGCGTTTGGCTGAGATTTTGCCTTGGTTTGCCCACAATGCCTTGATTCATTTTCTCGCGCCGCGGGGACTTGAACAGTATTCAGGCGGCGGTTGGGGAACCCGTGACGTGGCCCAGGGACCTGTAGAGTACCTATTGGGGATTGGTCAGTTTGAGCCGATCCGTGACCTTTTGGTCCGACTGTTCAGAAATCAGAACCCTGATGGTGATTGGCCTCAATGGTTCATGTTCTTCGAGCGTGAGCGGGGTATCCGGCCAGGCGACTCTCATGGGGACATCATTTTCTGGCCCTTACTGGCCCTTGGTCAGTACCTTCTTGCGACCGGGGATGCCTCCCTGCTCAGGGAAAAGATCCCGTTCTT
>RFVA01000191.1 GCA_009922685.1 Gammaproteobacteria bacterium
ATACGTCTCAAAGAAGCGATCGGGATCCCCATAGAGGGTTCTTGCTTGGCCGGGCCAGCTGTTCTTAATGACTAAGACGCCTTCACCGGGCCCCTCGATCGGCTGGGCGGCTTCATTCAGAATGGCAGGTTCAACGCCAAAAAAGGGCAATGCGGCAGAACCTGGTTTGAGATCGGTGACCCCGATCAGTGGGGTGATCATAATGCCGCCGGTTTCTGTTTGCCACCAGGTATCGACGATGGGGCAGCGGGAGTCGCCGACGACATGGTAGTACCAGCTCCAGGCCTCAGGGTTAATCGGTTCACCCACCGAACCGAGGACCCTCAAGCTGTCCAAGCGATGGGCATGAACCCACTCATTGCCTTGCCCCATCAACGCTCGAATGGCGGTGGGGGCGGTATAAAAAATATTGACCCGGTGGCGTTCAATCACGTCCCAGAAGCGGCCGGGATCGGGGTAGGTCGGCGTTCCTTCAAAAAGGAGAGTGGTCGCGCCATTTAAGAGGGGCCCATAGACCCCATAACTGTGGCCGGTGACCCAGCCAAGGTCTGCCGTACACCAGTAGATTTCGCCTTCTCTCAGATCAAACACGGCACGGTGCGACAGACTCGCATGGACCAAATAGCCTCCTGTGGTGTGAAGGACACCTTTGGGTTTGCCGGTTGAACCTGAGGTATAAAGGATGAAAAGAGGATCTTCAGCGTTCATCGAGACGGGTTCTGAAAAAGGTTCAGCCACGGCCATGGCTTCGTGATACCAAAGGTCCCGATCGCTCGTCCAGTCAATGGGGCCCCCGGTATGGCGAATGACGATCACGGAAGTCACTCCGGGGCAGGATTTAAGTGCCTCATCGACCTGTTGTTTCAATGGGACGGGCTTGCCGCCTCTAAGGCCCTCATCGGCACAGATCAGATGGCGGCAGCCGGCATCCAGAATCCGGTCCTTTAAGGCTTCTGCTGAAAATCCACCAAAGACCACCGAGTGGACCGCGCCAATGCGGGCACAGGCGAGCATGGCGATGGCGCCCTCAGGGATCATGGGGACATAAAGACAGACCCGATCGCCGGCCTTTACCCCTTCTCCTTTGAGGACATTCGCCAAACGGCAGACTTCCCCATGGAGCTCTCGGTAGGTGATACGGCGCACCATGTGCGGTTCATCGCCTTCGAAGAGAATGGCAACTTGGTCCCCCCGAGTGTCTAGATGGCGATCCAGGCAGTTGACACTGGCATTGAGGCGGCCTTCCTTGAACCATTGAATTTCGCCGGTTCTGAAATCTGAGGAGGAGACGGTTTTGAATGTCTGATCCCAATCGAGAAGGTCTAAGGCTTGTTCGCGCCAGAACGTCTCTGGATCCTTAATCGATTGTTCATAAAGGGTCTGATAGTCCGCTTCACCGATCAAAGCCTTGGACTTGAGGGCTGGATCGACGGAGTAACGGCCGGATGACGGCCCCTTTGGGGGGTCGGTGAGATCGCTTCGGATGACCTTTTCGAGCCCGCCGATGACGAGGGCTTCACAAAGGTGGGGACTGGCGTTGATAATGTGGACAGCTTGAGATCCTAATGTTTTAGTAGCATTGATGATGAGACGAACGAAGCTTGACCCTAGGAAAGTCACCGATTCAAGGTCAAAGGTCAATTCCTTCACGCCCCCATCAAGCTCTAATTGGGCGGCGGCCTCTACCTCTTTGAGGTGGACACTGTCGAGACGTCCAATAAGGCGAATGAGCCGCGTGCTATCCTTTCCGGATATCTCCATCACCCAGGCGGGCTGTTCGTTGTTCATCTCCCAAGCACTCCATGATGTCAGGCATTTGAGGGGATTCTCCCATGGGCCAAGGGTCCTTGTAACCCTTCTCTCGCCCTTTAACGCTCGATAAGCTCCTTCGATGAGCAAGAGCAGTAAGACGTGGTGGGGTCAACGGTTCCTTGATGTGTTGGAACGTCAATCTGATCCCGGGCGATTGGCTCGAGGCCGTCATTACCTCAGCACCCAGCAGATCCGTCAGTGGGAAGTCAGGGG
>RFVA01000192.1 GCA_009922685.1 Gammaproteobacteria bacterium
GGTTTGACATGGCGACCACCGGGCGGATCGCCTCGTTGATGGGCGCTATAAAAATTGAGACCTACGGCACCCAGAACCATGCCTTTACCCTTCAGACCTTTAAAGAGCGGTACCGGGAGAATTTTGGCGGGTCCTTTTAAGCCGAAAAAACGCTGGTAGCAAGGCTATCGAGGCTTGAAGATGATCTGATGGGATATCCTTGATAGTACCCATGGCATGAGAGCCTTGACCCCAACGATGGGGGCGCTTTGAAGACCCGGACGTTGACTTATGCGTTCTGATGATGATCCCAAGGGTTCACCACCGGTGTCGGCAGGTCGTCAAAGTGTTTAATGTTACGGGTAGCCAGGATTGCGCCATGAGCAATGGCGATAACGGCAATGAAGGTTTCACGGATGTCCAAGGGGTGGCCAGAGCTTTGCGTTGACCGTCCGTCACTATGTTGAGCCCATAGCGCATTTCAAATAGGGTCATGCTGGTGATCCAAACCGTTTCGGCCGGTTGTGCGTCCAACTATTCCACAACGGTCGGTTCGGGCTTTTGTTGCATCAACGCCGAAAGCACGTTGGTATCGACAATGATCATACATCGAAGCCGACGGGCTCGATGGTCTGACCGTGCCATTCTGGTAGCGGTGCGTAAGGCCCACATCAGCAAAGCGCTCGGCGATACGGGAGCCTAAGCCCAGTCCAGAAAGTTTCGCCGGCTCCTCGTTGACGGCTCGCCTCAGAATCTGGCGTACCTCTTCTTCCATACTTAAGCCGTGTCGCCGAGCATTTTGCTAAAGCGCTTCTTTTCAGTCGTTTTCTTTATGACGAACGATGATTTGAGCCATGGTGACCTCCTCCTCAACACGAAATCAGACATGAGTGATATCTGATATCACTCATGAAAGCCTCTAAAAAGCGCGCCGGGCTATACACGTCACCCCACAATGAGACAAAACGTCTTTGGGACGAGGCGGACCTTAAGGCGGTGGTAAATCCATCCTCGGTTTGAAAGATTGACCTGCACGCTGCCAAAAAGAGGTGCGCCGTTGGTTTTTTTGAAGTGCCGTCAATAGTTGACGACAGTCCGTCATCAGGACATCGAGATCAAGGTCCTCAGAGATCCGCTGATAGGGGGACGTCCTCAGAAGCTCTAAGCGAGAGGACGAAAAGGATTGATCATTGATCCGGGCTTTGATCCATTCAAAAAAAGCATCGCCCGAAAGTCCCGCGACCTCTTCCCGGGGGGCAATACTCATCGCAAACCGTTTGATGATCGCTGAAATGGACTGAAGCCGCTCTTCAGCCTTCATGTCAGTTCGTGATTCAAGTTCCGTCAACGCTTCAAAAGCCCGCTTCAAGGGGGTTGCCCTTCGATGTCTTTGAATCAGAAGGAAGGCCCCTATACCCATCAGGATGAGAAGACCTAAGACGAGCCACCACCCCACGGCCGGAGGCCACCAACCAATGGATTCAGGAAGATGAAGGTCACGTAGCGGAAGTTGGTCCATCGTCTCTTGTGGTCCTGGGCTTCAGAGATTAAAGCCCCTCTAAGGAGAAACCCGGCAGGGCCGGGTTTCTCGTATTGTCTTGAAAAAAGTCTTTTAGCCGACGTTTTGAGCCGCCACCATGAAATAGAGCATGGGAATGGAGAACATCGTATTAAAGCGACTGGTCAGCATGGCCACCCGCGCGGCAGCCTTCTTTTCATCAGCCGTCGCTTCAACGATCCCAAGAGCGATCTTCTGATTAGGCCAGATGATGTTCCAGACATTGAAGGCCATGATGAGACCCAACCACATCCCGATACCGATGTAAGTGAAATAGCCGCCTTGGAAATAACCCAGCGCCATGGCATCTGTCAGAGCGCCCATGCCCTTCATGCTGATGACGATCAGCCCCGTGACCACCGTTGCAAGGGCCGCCCAGCGGAACCAGAAAAGGGCTGCAGGCGCGATCACCTTGCCGATGGCCGGCTTTTGTTCATCGGGGATCTTCGGCATGGAAGGAATCTGGACGAAGT
>RFVA01000193.1 GCA_009922685.1 Gammaproteobacteria bacterium
CGAAGGTGCACGCGGCGCGACAATTGCTGAGCCAAGACAGAGGAGCCAATACCGATGAGTCGTTTCATAGCCGTTGACCGAGGCACCGCCTATCTGCTGCCACCCTCAGTTGACGAGTGGCTGCCCGAGGACCATTTGGCGCGCTTCGTCGTTGAGGTCATCGACCAGCTCGATCTGAGCGAACTGGTGCGCCAGTACGCGGGCCGCGGCTCCAATGCCCATCACCCGGCGGTGCTGCTGGGCCTACTGATCTACGGCTACGCCGGCGGCGTATTCAGCTCGCGCAAGATTGAGCGGGCCACCTACGACTCGGTGGCCTTCCGGTATGTGGCGGCCAACACCCACCCGGACCACGACACCATCGCCACATTCCGGCGGCGTTTCCTGCCGCAGGTGAAGGCGCTGTTTGTTCAAGTGCTCATGCTGGCGCGCGAGATGAAGTGCCTGAAACTGGGCACCATCGCGCTGGATGGAACCAAGGTGCACGCCAACGCCAGCAAGCACAAGGCCCTGTCGTGGGGCCACGCCAACAAGATCGAGGCGCAGTTGCGCAGTGAAGTGCAGGCGCTGCTGGATCTGGGCGAGAAAGCCGATCGCTCGGCGGTGCCCGATGGCATGGACGTGCCCGCCGAGATCGCACGGCGCGAGCAGCGGCTCAAAGCCATCGATGCGGCCAAGGCCCAGATCGAACAGCGCGCGCGCGAGCGCTACGAACTCGAGCAGCAGGAGCACCAGGCCAAGGTGCAACGCCGCCAGGCCCAGCGCGATGCGGGCAAGAAGCCGCGTGGCAAGGACCCCGAGCCGCCCCAGGCCGGCCCCAAGGACAGCGACCAGGTCAGCCTCACGGACGCCGACTCGCGCATCATGCCGGTCTCGGGCGGGGGTTTCGAGCAAAGCTACAACGCGCAGGCGGCCGTGGACACCGACACCATGCTGGTCGTCGCAACCCATGTCAGCCAGGCGCCCAACGACAAGCGCGAAATCGCTCCGATACTGGATGAACTGCAGGCCCTGCCCAAGCCGCTGGGACAGGTCAAGGCGATGCTGGCTGACACCGGCTACTGCAGCCAGGCCAATGTGCTGCACTGCCAAGCCGCGCAGATCGAGCCGATGCTGGCGATGCGGCGTGATTCACATCATTTGGCAGTACTGGAGCGCTTCGCGCCGGACGCCGCTGCACCAG
The DNA here is from genome assembly GCA_009922685.1 of Gammaproteobacteria bacterium. Taxonomy (GTDB): domain Bacteria; phylum Pseudomonadota; class Gammaproteobacteria; order Methylococcales; family Methylococcaceae; genus UBA6136. The sequence continues at coordinate 1,184 of RFVA01000193.1, forward strand.
AGAGCGACGATCCGGTGGTCCAGATGGCCCATCGGCTCAAGACCAAAGCGGGGCGAGTACTGTATGGATTGCGCAAGCAAACGGTGGAGCCTGTATTCGGGATCATCAAGCAGGCGATGGGCTGGCGGCAGATGTCCATGCGCGGGCTGGACAAGGCCGAAGGCGAGTGGTCGTTGGTGGCACTCGCATGGAACGTCAAGCGCTTGCATGTGCTGAGGGCGGCATGAAACGGGGGAATAGAGTCAGAAAATCCGCCCAACGAGTGCCAGAAACAACGTCCAAGAACTCGCCAGGCTTCGCGCAAACGTGCGATCACGCGCAAATCGCGAATCTGACTCCAAAAAATTCACCTCACCCGCAAATCACCACTTGCGCGCACTCAAGTCCGACAGGCTCCTAGTGCATCGCAAGCAGCTCCAGCGGTGTGCGGCCCTGCTTGTTGTAGATAAGCGGCTCATCGCGCATGCGCTGCTTGTAGGGGCCGAAATCGCGTATGTTGTCGTCGCGCAGCCACAGGCGCAGCAGCAGCCTGTGCTGTTGCGGATCGGGCCAGTTTTCAAACTCGGTGCGGCTGTGCAAGACGGTGTAGTTGTTCAGAAACTGAATGTCACCCGGCTCCATCAGCGTGGAATAGCAAAGGCGATTGGCACAGGCTTCAAAGAAGACTAGCGCCTCGTCTTGCAGCGGTGTGAGATCGGTGCCCAGGGCCTGCGCACCGCGCCGGATCATGCTGGTGTTCAGGCGGCAGCTCACCACGCCGTTCACCACAGTGAAGACCGGTATGACCGCGCTGTAG
>RFVA01000194.1 GCA_009922685.1 Gammaproteobacteria bacterium
GCGGCCTTAGCACCACGGCCGGCATCGATGTTGCCATTTGAAGACCAGAGGGTGATATCACCACCATTCAAGGCAAAGACACGGGACTGGTTCACCATAAAGTCGTTATTCACCATGCCGTTGATAGAACCATCTCCTTGAACAACAATCCCAAGATCACTAGGGCTTTTAGAACCCGCAAAGGCAGAAGCCAGACCCGCATTGACAGAGCCACCTGGCGTCAACAGATTGATATCACCCCCTGCAAAAGTCGAAATCTTACTGAAGAAGAGGCGGATATCACCCGCATAGGTGGAATCCTTAGTCCCAGAGCCTGGGAACAAGGCGGCAATTGCGTCATACCCTTGCTGATAATCCTTGGCTAAACCACTCTTCGCCGCAGCGGAGGCTGACTGACGAATTTCTGAGAAGAGGATATTTAACAGGAATATATTCTTCTGAGGCGCAGGCAGCGCTTGATAACTCGCGGAAGCAGCGGTATAGGTTAGAGTCGGATCACCGGTGACCGTTTGCATATAGCTGGTCAATAAATCATTGTAGGGCTTTGAGAGTGGATCGTATTTTTGGGCGAAAGCATCGAATTGGGCACCATTAACCCCGAGACCACCCATCACAGACACCGAGGCCCCCTGTCCCGCCAAGGCGCTGTTGACCGTATTCCCCGTGGAGAAGATACCGATAGAGGCTCCAAGATCAACATTTTTTCCGGCGGTCACCAGAAGTTGACCTGGGCCCGCGACACTGATCTGACCTGACGAATTAATCAAATTACCGAACGTATTACGGGGTGTATTGAACTTGATGTCACCACCCGCTGCAATCGTTGAGAGCGCGTAATCGGGATGTTGAACCGTAAAGCTGGTATCGACAATATCATTCCCCGCTTGAGCATCCACAGATACCGGCAAAGCGAACAGCAAGGGATCAATCCCTTTAATCGAACCACCTGCATAAACTAGGGCCTGAGACGTGTCGCCCTTATGGACCGGCGTCTGGGCATGGATATAACTTGGATTGCCGAAGGGCTGCAGACTCTTACTCGCCTCTGTCCACGTTGTTGAAGGCGTATTAACATTCGGCAGCAACAAAGGATCCGCATCCGACATCGTCACGCTCACAAAACTGTCTAAAGCGCCCGACTGAACGTTACCCCCCGCCACCATGCGGAAGCGTCCATCGCTGGAAGGGAACATCACAAGACTCCGCTGAATCTCGATATTACCCTGAACCGACGTCGCATCCAGGGCTGCAGGGTATACACTTAAGGCTTCAAGAGAGGGCACTGGGAACAACAGGCTATCGGCTGGCGCTCTAAGCCCATTGATCTTGCTAACCAAACTATTAATATCATTCTGAAGAACAACATCTCCCGAAAGGGTCTTCAAATTGATGCCGCTTTGCGGGGAATAGGTGAAGAAGTAGTCTCGGCTTTTAGCATTACTAATGACTGTTGGGTTTAAAGCAGCACCAACTTCAATCTTATCCCCAGCCTTGAGATTGAATCGGGCATCACCCAGCGCCAGCACCGGGCCAATACTGGTCTCGCCCGACGCTTTGATAGCACCTTGGGCGGTTAAGTTGGCCTCGCCTTTACCGTTGTAAAACGTACCACCCAGCACGTTGTTACCGGCCGTCACAGATAGATTACCACCGCCACTGACAGCGACCTGATTTGTCAGGAAATTATTATTCTTGGGGTCTGAAGCATTAACCCGCTGCCCTGTTTGCTTACCGGTCGTGGGCAGGACCACAGACAGATTCTGCACGTCATGCCCGGCGCTCACGGTAACATTGCCGCCACCTAAGGCGCCAATATTCTGCTTGAAGTTGACGGGCTTATTGGCGCCAACCCCGCCGATCGCTATAGCCCAAGCGGTCGGCGTTTCCCCAGCATGATCGGGGTTATTGGACCAATCACCCGTACGGACCATCCAGCCATCAAAGAATTGTCCACTCAAGGCCCCAATAACATTCCTGCC
>RFVA01000195.1 GCA_009922685.1 Gammaproteobacteria bacterium
ATCGTCATTCTCTTATGCATGGAAACCTCCAGGTACGTTATATGCATAATGCATTATACGCTTCGGATTTGCGTCTAGACCTAAACGCCGCACGAAGATCCTTTACGGAAGAAGGCCTCCTGAAAACATCCCCTCGGGTAAAGATCACCAGCCGCCCTCTGGCGCGCCTATTTCAAGGCCATTCAGCCATCCCCTAAGGCGGGGGCTTTGGTCGATGTACCCTTATCTGCTGATGCTTTGATAAGCATTATCGGGTCCATCGAGGCAGGAACCCCCCAATCCATCTTCAGGATGAAAGGAGAGTTAAATATTGAGCCTTGCAAAAATGAACGAGGGAAGATGCTGAATGACGCGCATGATCAGCCACCATTTAGCCGGAACATAAACCTCAGATGAACCGGCATCTATGGCCTTGACGATGCGCTTGGCCACCGCCTCCACTGGCGCCAGGTTGAGACCCTGGGATTTAAAAGTGGCGGTCATCGGAGTGTCAGTCGGACCTGGCTTAATGAGGACGACCTTGACGTTACTGAAGGCCAGCCGATGCTGAAGGCCCTGGGCATACCGCGCAACAAGTCCTTTGGCTGCACCATAGATGTAATTGGATTTTCGACCGCGATCGCCTGCCACGGATCCTATGATCCCAAGGGTTCCATGGTTAGCCTTTTCCATATGACCCGCAAAGGCTTCCGCAAATAATACGGGAGATACGGCATTGATTTCGAGTGTTTGTTTACAAAGCGCTAAGTCCTTCTGAGCAGAAAATTGATCGGGTAAGGTGCCATGGGCAATCAAAACGATATCATTGATCTTGAACCCAGAGCCTTGCACAGGCCTCAGCGATTCCTGAGGTTGCACCGATAATGACAATACGGTTTTTTTCGTTCATTAAGATCCCATTAAGCGGCGCGAGAGTGCTGAACTGATGCCCGCATCTCGGTAGTTTAAAAATTCACCAAGCTTTGGATATCCGGATTCAAAGAGGTCCCGAGGCATCCTTGCATCTTTGGCAGGATAGATGCGCCCACCCGCATCTCTGACCACCGCATCAAGCCGTTCAAGAAGTCGGTGTGTTCGATCGTTCCTATTGGGAAAATCAAGGGCCAAGGTGACCCCGGGGCCTGGAAAGCTTAGGAGCCCCGGTGATTGCCGATGTCCAAATGTCTTTAGAACAGCGAGAAAAGAACCTTCCCCCGATGTCGCAATCGCTTGCAGCATGGCCCGAATAGCCGCCCTGCCATGCTCAAAGGGCACGACACTTTGATACTGATAAAACCCCTTAGGACCATAGATGCGGTTCCATTCAAGGACATGATCCAAGGGATAGAAAAAGGGCTTGTAGTGAACCTCAGCCTTTTTGACCTTCAGGCGATGGAGGTGGTAATAACCCCCATTCAATGGGGGTAAAGAGAGCCCATTGATGAGGGAGATAGGAGGACTAAACGGCATCTTCAGCGGTCGATCCTTGGGTTCATCAAAGCCGCTTTTTATGTGATTGGCCCGCATGAAGAGGCCGCGGCCTTGCCCTTTATCCATAATAGGGGATCGTTTCTGATTGGAGCCATGCCCCCTCAATTTTTCGAAGTTGAATCGTCGCCTCCGTGATGAGGCCCGTCAGCCCCAAACCACCCAGCGTCGCGCTAAACCATTCACTGCGCTGATCGGGACCACAATCGATCATTTCGCCATCGGTTCTAAGAAGTCGAAGCTTCTCAACATGATCACCGAAGGAGCCATAGCGATGGTGGTTCTTGCCGTGAACGTCATTGGCAATAGCACCCCCCACGGTGACTAATTGGGTCCCAGGGGTCACCGGGAGCATCCAGCCCTCAGAAACCACCAGCCGGTGAATATCACGAAGTAAAACACCGGCCTCACAAGAGAGTAGGCCACTGAGAGGATCAAACGAGATGAAGCGATCAAGCCCCCGTGTTTTCCAGAGCGTGCCGCCTGGGTTCAGACAGACATC
>RFVA01000196.1 GCA_009922685.1 Gammaproteobacteria bacterium
AAGTTTGGTTACATCATCTACCCTGGTTGCAAATGTTAATTACACAGTGAGTGGTACGGATGCCAATGGCTGCAGTAACGCTACCGTAATTACCATAAAAGTGAATTCGTGTATAGGTATTGAGGAATGGACTACCGGGGATGTTAAATTTTATCCAAATCCCACACAGGATATAATAACTATAGAATTACCGAATGCACATTGTACTGTAACATTATTGGATATCAATGGCCGTATACTTGAACAGTCAAAAAACCAATTAAAAACCAATTTTATGGTTTCAAAATATGCAAAAGGCGTTTACTTTTTAAAAGTGTCCGATTTAAATACAATACAATCCTATAAATTCTTTAAAGATTAGATATACCTATGAAGCACATATACACTTTTATATTAGCACTCTTATTGCTGTTGCCTTTTTATTCCAAATCACAATGCACTCAAGGAACCAGTGCTGGTACAATAATTCCACAAACTACCTGGCAAACACAAGGTATAACTGCCGGTTCGCCATATTACTATAACTTTTTTGCCGCAGCGGGTGTAACATATACTTTTACTTACTGTCAGGGCGGTGGATCATATTCTGGAGATCCTTACCTAACTGTTTCAAATGCAGGCCCTACTGCATTGCAATGGAATGATGACTTTTGTTCACTTGGCTCAGAGGTTATTTGGACCTGTATGACTACCGGACAGCACCGCATATACCTGAGCGGATGTTGTCCTTGTTCAAATGCACCTAGTGCAACAATGGCATATCGGGCAAGTCAAAATTCATGCAGCTTAAACGTACAAGCGGTAAGTGGCGGAAATACGGTATTTCCTCAAATTTGCGCCGGTTCTAGTTTAATGCTTACGTCTAATGCTATTAGCAATTACAGTTGGAGCAACGGTGCCACAACGCCTTCCATAACCGTTAGTCCTACAGTTAACACGGTATATACGTTAACTGCTATGAGTCCATCAAATTGTATAGTTGCCTCAACCATTGCAGTTAATGTAAATACAAGCTCACCTGTACTTTCCGTAAATACCATTTCAACAAATATTTGTTTAGGTATGGTTATTGCTTTACAGGCAAGCGGTGCAAATACGTATACCTGGAATACAGGCACTGCTAATGGTGGAACTATTGCGCCACAAACAAATACAACATATATTGTAAGTGGGCAAAACGGATGTGGTACATCAACGGCAGCCGTCAACATATCTGTAACTCCATTACAGGTAGTTACTATTGCATCCCCCACGATTGTTTGTTCAGGATCATCTGCAACAATAAATATTGCTGCAGCGGCTAGCAATTTTACCATTAATCCATTAGGCCTAACCAGCCAGACGGGTTCTTTTGTAGTTTCGCCCACCATTGCTACAATATTTACCGTTACAGCCTCTAACGGCACCTGTGCCGGAACTTCAACACTGAGTATTTCCACAATACCTATTCCTACTGTATCCATTGCCAGCAGTTCATCCGTAACTTGTGCTGGTGCGCCCATTACAATGACCGCCAGCGGCGGCATTTCATATACCTGGAATCCGGGAAATTTAACTACGCCCATTGTAACCGTATCTCCCAATGGACCAACATTGTTCTCTGTTGTAGCATCAAACGCTTTGGGATGCACAGCGTCTGCTAATCAAGTTATTTTAACGAGTGTCAGTCCGAGTGTGAATGTAAGTTCAAATGCCAATTTAATTTGTACTGGTGGTAATGTGATTTTAACTGCCAGCGGAGCTGGATCATACTCGTGGAGTACCGGAGCAACAACTGCCACAATTAGTGTTAGCCCCAACCAAACCAGCATATATACTGTTACCGGAACTCAAAACACATGTTCCGATACCAAAACTATTAGTGTTGCTGTATTTGCTCCTACTCTTGCCATTTCTGGACCTACAGCTATTTGTAAAGGCCAAAGTGCATCTTTAACCGCATCGCCGGCC
>RFVA01000197.1 GCA_009922685.1 Gammaproteobacteria bacterium
TGTACCCCGGAGCATCCCCTGGGGGCGACCATGGTTTCGGGGGAGGGGGCCTGCGCCGCGTATTTCCACTACCGAGGATGAGAATCCGCCCCCTCCAGGGTTTCAATCTGATAACGCCGATAGCGGGTCATGAAAAGGGTGGTCAAAAAAGCGACCAGAAGGCCTCCAAAGGCACCGCCCATCACCGCGGGTAGAAAGGGGATCTTTCGCTGGACGCTCCGAGACAATTCCGGCATCTGATTCGAAAAGCGGGATTCAATGGCGTTAAGATCTCCATGAATCCGTTCAACCGCTGACCGTCGCACCCAATCGCTTTGGGGGATTGCGACGGAGAGACCCTCGTAGATCCCCTGAAGTTTGGTCAGTAATGTAAGACCATCGGCCGCCTTATTCTCATCCAAGGTGGGTTTGGCTTTAAGCACAAAACGGTCTAGGAGATCATTCCTGACAAAGGCCTCCTCTAATCTCTTCCGACTCTCTTCAAGGCTATCGACCTCCAGCTTCAGGGCATTCAATTGGGTATCAAGGGGAAGGAATTTGGCCTCCCCGTTTCTCACATCCACAATGATCTTGCCCCCGTCATTTTTATTCGTTTGAGACATCATCAACGCATGAAGCGAATCGATTCGCTCCTCAAGATAACGACGTTCGATATCTCGATCAATCAGCTCTTTTTGAAGACGGACCTTTTGCAGCTTGGCTTCCGTTTGATACGCATTCAAAAGGCTTTTAAGCCTTAAAAATAGTGAGGTTCTTCGAAGATATTCGACGGTCGTCTCAGCCCGCTTTAAAGCCAACGACTTCGTTGGGCCTTCAGCGGAAATCTTGACATTCACAATACGAGTGGACTGTCCCTTGAGATCATCCTCCATCGCCGCTAAATTTTTAGTATCCGATTTGGAGAGTCCATACGTTGGGATCGCATGCTTTGACCACCATTCAGGTGAAGAGAGAAATCTCTCCTCTTCAATGTCTTCCCCAGCCGCTTTTCTGTCTTCAAAAAGCTGGCCCGCGATAATCGGAAGGGTCTCAGAAAGAGAACGCCACTCAGTAAAGCCAATGCCCTGATTACCTCCAACAAAAAGGTTGTCCATCACAATATCGGCTTTAAATTGTGACAGCGCCACGGCACTCACCAGAGCCAAAAGGGGTCCGCACAATCCACCCAAAAGAAGCCATCGCCCGTGCGCCTCCAGATAGGCGATCACATCTGAAAAAGAAATCTCATCCTGATTCATGGATTCTGGATTCTGGATTCTGGATTCTGGATTCTGGATAATCCATGATGCATGGCCTCAAGGGTTCAAAAAAAGCAGCGGGTTCAGGGACCATCGGCCATCTTCTGATTCTGAAGACCCGTGAGATTCATCTGATGAGGCGCATTCCATCAGAATCATGAAGGGCTTGTCGTCATCAAACTTGATGACGATAAAAAAAGACCCTTGATTTAGAGTTACACTCCCAGAAAAGACGCTATGAGGGAGACCCCATGTGGCTCCTCTTCATAGCGCGAAATATCGATGAGTTGAAAGCAGGGTGCCTTTTGGCGTATGGCTTCAAGAAAAGATAGAAATAGCCCGGCCAGGAGATTTCCGGGCACCGACAAAAGCATGGATGCGTTAGTGCGCTCCATCTATGAAGTCGCGATTGATCCCGGACAGATTCGACAAGCCCTTGGCGACATCAAAATGCACCTTGGGGCGAGCGCCTTTAGCCTATTCAATCTGGATGGCTCATCGGGTCATCCCGCCGTGACGACCGATGGCCTTTCAGCCGCATGGCTCAACGACTACGAAACCCATTGGTGGCAACACGATGTCTGGGTTCAGTCGGCCCATCAGCAAAACCTCGTGACTGGAGGAATAACGGTCATGGGCACTGAGCTCATTGAGCGAAGAGATCTCATCAAAACGCCCTGGCACAACGAAGGTCTGGCGCCTAAC
>RFVA01000198.1 GCA_009922685.1 Gammaproteobacteria bacterium
AATCGCCGTCGTTATGATTCTTGAGGGGTTCCTGACCCAGCGACATCATGAAACGTTTAGCGGGAGATGGCTGAGCAACTTCATGCTGGGCACCCTCAATGTCGTCCTTGCACCCACTATCCTCGGCGCCATCCTTGCCTTTTATATAGCGAGTGGCCTGATAGAGAGTCCCGGCTTACTGGGTCGATCTCCATTCGATTTCACAACGTCCTTGATCGTGACCTTAGTGACCATCGAACTGGTGGGCTATGGGTGGCACAGAGTCAGTCACTCAGTCCCTTTTATCTGGAGAATGCATAGGGTTCACCATAGCGATTCAGACATTGATGTCACCACGACCCTTCGGCATCACCCGCTTGAAGTAGCGCTCAGTAACCTTGTGACACTTCCTGTCGTACTGCTGCTCGGTCCTGAACCTCAAGTCATGATGGTCATAGGGGCCATCACTGCGTTGCTTGATGCGATCAGTCATGGGAACTTGAACCTAGGAGCTCTTGATCGCCCTATCTCCTTATTAATCGTGACGCCAGGATTCCACGGCGTTCATCACAGCGCAGACCTTCCCTATACGGATTCCAACTTCTCGAATAACTTCCCTGTCTTTGACTACCTTTTTGGAACAGCGAAGCGTTGGAACGCCCAAGAGATCAAAACTCGTCAATTCGGACTTCGCGAATTCGCTTCACAGCCATCCCAGCGAATAGACAGACTGTTGATCCAACCTTTTCTGACCAACAAGTATCCTCCATGATCTTAATGTCTAGCCTCATCTTATGAAGCCTTTTAGAGAGATGCGCCGGGGCCGTCATTCGGGGTCCGCTTTGGGTTGTTTGAGGCTACCCATCAATTCCGAAGCTAACGACATTGCAGGTCAACGTATCGTAATACATGAAATAGTTGCCGCCGTTGGCTTTTAAGAAAAGGTAGAGGGAAAACCATCGGTTGGTGGTGGCGGCATCGCCTGGGATGGTGAGGCTTTTGCAGCTGCCACCCGGAAACACGGAGGTTCCAGGGCTTGGCATGCGCCAGAGGGCTAGGGTACCCGAAGTATATTGCTCAAAACGCACCGACCCACTGGGTTCCGTAAAATACTGAGTCGCAGCCTCCGCCTGGCCTAATGACATGTACAGTGTGAATGCGATGAACAAGCGTCTGATCATGATGATCTCCTGAGGCTACTGAAGTAAGAGATTAAGGGCCGGTAAGATCTTGTTATAGATCTTCCCAGTTGAACTAAAGGTCGCGGTGACGCTTTGATTAGAGCCCATGACCAAGGAGCATGTCCCCGTCCCGGAGCAAGCGCCGCCCCAGCTCACAAAGCGTTGCCCGGTATCGGGGGTGGCCACCAGGGATACCAGGGTTCCTGTTGGGAAGGGGAAAGAACAGGCGGCACCACAATTGAGGCCGATGGGGATACTGGTGACCGAGCCTGGACCTGTCGTGGTCACGGCCAAGGTCTGAGTCCCCTGGGGGTTTGCACTGAAGGTCGCTCCGACCGATTGATTCCTGGTCATTGCAAGGGTGCATTTTGAGGTCCCGGTACACGCCCCTGACCAGCCTGAAAAGTAATAGCCATCACTGGGTGTAGGGATCAAGAGCACGGCCTGCGATTGAAGGAAAAGGCTGTTGCAGGTGCCGCTGCAGTAAATTCCAGCAGGGCTACTGATGAGGCTTCCTGAACCACTCTTCGTGACGGATAAGGCCGAGTAACCGGAGGGTATGGCTACAAAGTTGGCGGTGACGCTTTGGGCGGCCGTCATATTCAAGCTGCACGTCTCACTGCCAGAACATGCCCCGGACCAACGCTCAAAATAATATCCTGGGTTGGGAGTCGCGGTCAGGGTGATGGTTTGACCCGCTGTGACCGAGTAATTGCAGGAGGCCCCGCAGGTGATATTGCCTGGGGTCCCGGTAATCGTC
>RFVA01000199.1 GCA_009922685.1 Gammaproteobacteria bacterium
TCAAGATGGTCTGGGCGCGATAAAGCTGTTCGGCCAACAAGATTCTGACAAGGGGATGCGGCAGGGTCAAAGGAGAGAGGCTCCAAGTCTGATGCGCCCTGGTCTTACAGGCATCCGCAAGACCTTCTGGGCCACCCACCAGGAGAATAATACGCTGGCCCATGGTGAGCCACCGTGCCATCTCGGCGGCCAGGGTCTCGGTCCGCCAGGCTTTACCCTCCACCTCCAGCGCAATTACGTGGTCATCGCGTTGAATCATCGCCAACATTCTCTCGCCTTCATCCTCTTTGATGCGTTCAAGATCGGCGTTTTTCCCCCGTTTTCCGGGAGGGATCTCGCGAAGGACGAGCTCCCATGGCGAGATTTTCAAGAATAAAGGCCAGATGCTGGGGGTCGGTGCGGAACATGGTCGAACACATGGAGACCGTGGATGACATGAAATGGACCTCAACGCCTTGGTCCCGCATCTCTTCTTGGAGACGATTGACGAGGTTGAGCTCCGTGCCCACCAGCCAGCGGGTCCCAGGTTCAGCCTCCCGGATGGTCTTCAGAATAGATTCGGTGGAACCAATATAAGGCGACTTCTGACACACCTCGAAAGAACACTCTGGATGAGCGATCACGCGGGTATCGGGGTAGCGTTCGAGGAAGTGGTCAATCTGTTCGGGGCGAAACATTTGGTGCACGGAGCAAAAACCCTTCCAAAGAATGATGCGGGCCTTTTCGATGGCCTCTTTCGTCAAGCCGCCCTGGGGTTGGGTGAAATCCCAGGTGACCATCTCCTCAAGAGGGATCCCCATCCTAAAGCCGGTATTGCGCCCGAGGTGCTGGTCTGGGAAAAACAACACTTTTTCTCGCTGATTAAAGCTCCATTCCAGAATCTTCTGGGCATTGCTGGAAGTACAGACGATCCCGCCATGACGGCCGCAGAACCCTTTGAGATCGGCGGCTGAATTGATGTAGGTCACCGGCGGCTTGGCCCGGACCTGAGAGGATGTCCGCCACTTCAGCCATGAAATGGACCCCGCAAAAGACGATGTATTCGGCACCCGATTGGGCGGCCTCCCGAGATAGTCTCAGGGAGTCGCCGGTCAAGTCGGCATGGACGAAAACCTCATTCCGCTGATAATGATGACCCAAAATGACGCAGCGCTTTCCGAGGATTTTTTTGGCTTCTAGGATTTTGAGGCCACAGGCTTCATCGTCCAAGAGAGCAAAGTCTTCAAAAGGTTTCATGGTATTCAGTATCGACGTCTGGTGTGGGATCCATGGAGCGAAGGCCTCGGTGCCTTCCCATCCGTCTTAGCTTTGGCGGTCATGATCTGCCTTGGCATAGAGTTCGACATACTGCTGGGCACTGAATGCCCAAGAAAAGTCGCGCGCCATACCGCTTTTCTGAATGGCCCGCCAAATCGAGGGTTTTTTGTAAAGTGCCAGCGCCCGTTCGATGGCGTCATAGAGGGCCTCGGGTGTGGCCTCCTCGAAAACGAGACCGGTGGCGCTTCCCTCCTTGAGCGCCTCCGCATCGGCATTGACCACCGTGTCGGCAAGCCCCCCGGCCCTTCTAACCAGCGGAATGGCGCCATAGCGCTGACTGTACATCTGGTTGAGGCCGCAGGGTTCAAAGCGCGAGGGCATCAGGAAGAGATCGGTTCCCGCTTCAACCAATCGGGCCCGCGCTTCGTCATAGCCGAGTCTCAGGGCAAATTTATCAGGAAAGAGCTTGGTCCAGTGCTGAAGACTCTCTTCGAAGCGGCTATCACCGCTCCCAATCAGGGCGATCTGGAGGGGAAGCGCCATCAGCCTGGGTAAGAGATCGACAAGGAGATCGATCCCCTTCTGTTCAACCAGTCGGCCCACCCAGGCCAAAAGGGGGACCTTGGCCGCGATAGGGAGACCAAAAGCGGCCTGCAAAAGGGC
>RFVA01000200.1 GCA_009922685.1 Gammaproteobacteria bacterium
TCATGAGATCGTTACTGCGGCGGCCATCCTGATAGTCCTTAAGCTGCTTAAAGAGATAAGCCCCGATCTGGCCATCCAAAAGAGGGGCGGGTCCTTGGGCAACATGACAGCCGACACAAGCTTTGGCGATCTCTTCCCCTTTTTGGGTCTGTCCAGCCGAGAGCGTTTTGAGTAGCTCCGGCGTAAACGCCACCTTTGAGGAGGGCTCAGCCCAAACCCCTTCGGTGAGGAAGGCCAGAATGAGTCCACCGATGATCATCAACCGCCTCATCAGTACCCCCATCCGGTCGAACCATAGGTCTTGAAAAGGAAGAATTGAGCGATGGGGTAGCCAAAATTCGCGAGCATCAAGAGGAGGATGACGAGATTCCAGATGCCAAAACTATTGAGAAGGGCTGGTACCCGAGTGCCTTCGGCCTCTTCATCGGTGTAACGAATGTCGGCTTGTTGGGCGTCGATCCTAACCCCCCTTCGCTGGGAGGCTAAAAGAATATGGAGAAAGAGGAGCGCTGATCCTAAGAGAATCAGTCCGCCGATAATCATGGCAAGTTCATAGGGATCCCACGCCAAGGTCAGGAGGCTGTTATAGGCCACACTCGATATTCGCCTCGGCTGTCCTAAAAGGCCCAAAATGTGCCAAGGGGTACTTAAGATAATCATTCCGATAAACCAGCTCCAGAGCTGGACTAAAGGCAAAGACCCTTCCATCAAGGCGCGTCCCGTGAGCTTGGGCCAGACCGCATAGGCAGCGGCAAAATAAAGGATCACCGTCGTACCGCCAAAGATCAGGTGAAAATGTCCTGGGACCCAGGCCGTATTGTGGACCATGGCATTCATGCCGTAACTCGCGTTGACGATACCGCCAAAGCCGCCCGCAATCAGCATCAAGAACGCAAGGATGGCGGCCAACACCACGGGATGATGCCAAGGAAGCTGGCCAATCCAGCCAAAAAGTCCCTTGCCGCCTTTTTTTCGTCCCGCCTGCTCGAGAGAAGCAATGACCGTGAATCCCGTCATCAAGGTGGGCAACATCACGAAAAAGGTTCCAACGGCATGAATCATCTTGAAGCCCTGACCGTGCTCAGGGTCCATGTAGAGATGGTGAAACCCAATGGGTAGACCGAAGACCAAGAGCAGCACAAAGGCGAGACGGGCGAGATCATGACTAAAGAGCGTGCCGCCAGCAGCCTTTGGAACCAAGGAATAGAGAACGATATAAGCCGGGATCAGCCAGAAATAAACGATAGGGTGAAGCGTCCAGGCAAAGAGGGTTCTGGCAAGCCCCACATCGATGGTATCGATCCAACCAAGCGCCCAAGGGATCAACTGAAAGACCACCTCAAGGGCCACCCCGACACTGGTCCAAAGCCAAAGAATGGCATTGGCCGTCGTCGCAAACATCGGCAGCGGAACGGTTGCACCGGGATGAAGTTTCTTCCATTGGCCAAACATGACCACCATGATGACGGCCCAAAACCAGGAGCCGACGACCAAGAGTGCGGCACCCAGGTAGAAAAAGACGTTGGCCTGAACCGGTGGATAAAAGGTGTAGAGAACCGAGGCCTTACCCAATAATAAGGGAATCGCGGCTAAGAGGGTTCCAAGAGCCGACACCAAAAAGCCCGCTAAGGCCCACTTTGGATGCGACAGGGGCATCTTAAGGCTGGTGGTCGCCACCAAGTAGCCAAAGCCCATGATGAAGAAGGTGGTGAGGACAAAGCCCATCAGAACCCCATGGGTACTGACGGAAGCAAAATAGATATCGGGAGACTGAATCAGGGGGATCAGGCCGCTGCGCTCAAGGACCTGATAGACCCCCAAGACACAGGCGAGGCCAAAGGATCCGAACGCCAGCCAGAAATGGCCCAAGATCAGGGGTTTGAATGATGATT
>RFVA01000003.1 GCA_009922685.1 Gammaproteobacteria bacterium
CTTAGGACATCTTATTTTCTGTCCTCAAAGAAAGTTCACCCAGTGAAGCATCGATCAGGCTTCCATAAACTGAACGGCCTGCCCGAGCCAACGCTCAATGAGGGGATCCCCATGGCTTGGATGATCTCGCATTAATTGTTCTGCGGTCTGGTGAACCCGATCGATCAGGAGGGCATCTCGAGAAAGATCAGCAACTCGAAAGGCGATTTGGCCTGTTTGACGGGTCCCCAGGAGCTCCCCAGGGCCCCGGATCTCTAGATCTTTTTCAGCGATGACGAAGCCATCGTCGGTCTCTCTAAGGATAGCTAGTCGCTCCCGGGCCGTCTCCCCGAGTGGCGGTTGATAAACCAGAACGCAGTGGGCTTCCCCAGGTCCCCGGCCCACGCGCCCCCGAAGCTGATGCAACTGCGCAAGACCCAGTCGTTCGGCGTTTTCGATGACCATTAGGCTCGCATTGGGGACATCCACCCCCACTTCGATGACGGTTGTCGCGACCAAAATGTCAATCTCACCCTCCTTGAAGGAGGCCATAACGGCTTCTTTTAAGGCCCCCTTTAAGCGTCCGTGAATCAGCGCGATCCGCAGCGCTGGTAACGCGTTCTTTAATCGTTCGGTCGCATTTTCAGCGGCTTCTGCCTGGAGCATCTCTGATTCTTCAATCAGCGTACACACCCAGTACACCTGACGACCTAGGCGAACCCAGTCATGGATACGGCCGATGATGTCCTCTTTTCGAGAGGCGGGAAGCACCGTGGTCTTGACGGGTGTTCTGCCGGGTGGGCGTTCATCGATGATCGAAAGATCAAGATCGGCATAACCGATCATGGCCAGGGTCCTTGGGATCGGCGTTGCGGTCATGATCAGTTGATGGGGAGCCAGTCCATTTTGTTGCCCTTTTTCCTTTAGCGCCAGTCGCTGATGGACACCAAAACGGTGTTGCTCATCAATGATGACCAAACCCAGCTTTTGGAACTGAACCTCCTCCTGAAAAAGAGCGTGAGTGCCGACCATGAGGGCGAGATGGCCCGTTTGAAGTGCCTCAAGAGATTGACGACGGTTTTCTCCCTTCGCTTTGCCGGATAAGAGACCCACTTTAATGCCAAGAGGGCCTAGCCAGTGTTCAAAGCTCCTCGCGTGTTGTTCAGCGAGTAGTTCGGTCGGCGCCATGATCGCCACCTGATAGCCTTCCCCAATGGCCGTTAATGCGGCAAAGGCCGCAACGACGGTCTTGCCGGATCCCACATCGCCTTGAACGAGTCGCATCATGGGCCAGGGTCTTTTAAGATCCTCCCCAAGCTCTTCGATAACCCGCTGTTGGGCTTGGGTCAGCTTAAAAGGGAGTGCGGCCTCAAATTGCTGGGACAGCTGGGTATTGGCCGCCATCGGAGGAGCGGGTTGATTCTGTACCCGAAGCCTAAAGCGGCTGAGACTCAGGTGATGCGCTAACAGCTCCTCAAAGACGAGCCGCTCCCGAGCCATCACCATGGCGTTGGAATCGGGGGGGGTTCCTGCTCGGGGCGCGTGCAATTGTTGCAGCGCTGTTTTTAAGGACAACGGTCTCTCGGACCCTAGTGAATCTTCAGGCAGCCAGTCGATGAGATCATCAAGGGCGGTGTTGAGTGCCTGGCCGATCAGTTTCCTTAAGCTTTTCTGGTGAAGCCCTTCGGTAAGCGGATAGACCGGGGTCAAACTGGCCTCAGCTTCGGGTGTTTGGCCTTGGGCCAGAAGCGTCAGGTCAGGATGGTGGAGTTCAAGTCCCTGAAAACCGAGGCGGACCTCACCGAAGCACTGAAGCCTTTGGCCCTCGATGAGAACGCGTCGCTGTTCTTGGGTGTGATGAAAAAAACGCAGAAATAAATGGCCCGAACCATCACTGATCCTAAGAGCCAGCGTGCGCCGATGTCCCTGGGATACGTGGACTGAATCAATCTGCCCGCTCACCAGGGCGTGATCGCCCACTCTGATATTCGCTAGGGGAATGAGGCGGGTCCGATCCTCATAGCGGTGAGGAAGGTGAAACAAAAGGTCCTCAATCGATTCAAGCCCGAGGCGCTCTAATTTCTTGAGCGTTTGTGCACCAACGCCCTTGAGGTTGGCGATGGACCGCTGCGTTTGGGTAGGTCCGGCGTTTTTCACGGCATCCCGAGATTCATCCCTCAAGGACTAGAATGCCATCCATCTCAACGGCTGCACCGCGCGGTAGCGATTGAACGCCAATGGCCGCCCGTGCGGGGTAAGGGGGGGCAAAGTATTCCGCCATGATGTCGTTCAGGCGTTGAAAATGGCTGAGGTCGGTCAGAAAAACGTTGAGCTTGACGATATCCGATAGCTCACCTCCTGCGGCCCTTGAGACCTCTTTGAGATTATTAAATACTTGCCGAATCTCGGCATCAATCCCGCCTTCGACCAGTGTCATGGTGATCGGATTCAGCGGAATTTGGCCTGATAGATAGACCGTATTTTGAATTCTAACGGCTTGGGAGTAGGCGCCGATGGCTGCCGGTGCCAGAGGCGTTGAGATGATCGTTTTAGTCATGGCCCGTTTTCTTTCGTAGCTCTGATTTGACGCGGGAGATTTTGAGAACGATGGTGAGCTTTCGAAGCTCCCGCACGACATTGGCTAAATGGTTCCGGTCACGGACCATCAGGGTGATGTAGTCCACCGAGAGCTGACTATCTTGATTGACGATCTGGACATTCTCGATGTTGGCCCGCATCCGTGAAATGGTCGAGGCAACCTTGGCGAGAGTACCAACTTGATTCATCAGTTCAAGCCTTATGAGGGCAGGGAACTCGCCTGTCGCCTGCTTATCCCATTGCACATCGATCCAGTTGACCTGACGTTTTCGAAGTTCTTCAATATTTTTGCATTCGGTCAGATGGATCACCAGGCCCTTGCCAGGATTGAAAAAGCCGATGATGGGGTCCCCCGGAATCGGGCGACAGCACTTGGCCAGATTAACCACCATGCCTTCGGTGCCCTTGATGATGAGGGGGGTCATGCTGGGCCGCTTTAAGTTGCTGTCACTGGTTTCCTTGTGATCGCCGACCTCGACCAGTTGACGCGCAACGAGCATCGGCAGGCGATTCCCGAAGCCGATATCTTCCAGAAGATCGTCGAGGCTCGAGATATCGAGGGCCTTAAGAAGCAGTTGGAGCTGGGGCTCTGAAATATCCTCGTACTTTAGCCCAAGGTTCTCCAGTTCCTTTTCAAGCAGTCTTAGGCCCAGTGCAATTCCTTCTTGTACTTTAAAATGTCTTAGATGATTGCGAATTGCTGCACGAGCTTTCGCGGTGACCACAAAGCTAAGCCAAAGTGGGTTTGGCCGGGCCCAGGGCGCCGTGATGATCTCGACCGTCTGGCCATTCTGCAGGATGGTCTGGAGGGGTGCCAGCTGACGGTCCACTCGGGCGGAGACACACGTGTTGCCGACATGGGTGTGAACGGCATAGGCAAAGTCGACCACGGTCGCATGTCGTGGCAGCTTGATGATCTGTCCTCTGGGAGTGAAGACATAGACTTCCCGCTGAAACAGATCCACCTTGAGATTATCCAGAAACTCCAGTGAATCACCGGCGCTCTGCTGGATTTCAAGCAGATCCTGCAGCCACTCATGGGCCCTTGCCTGACTGTAGGGCGCTAGCTCTTGTTCACTCTTATAGAGCCAATGAGCGGCAATGCCGGCTTCTGCCAAATGATGCATTGCACGGGTTCGAACCTGAATCTCTAGGGGCTGTCCAAAAGGGCCGGCGAGGACCGTGTGGAGAGACTGATAGCCGTTGGCTTTGGGAACCGCAATATAGTCCTTAAAGCGTCCTGGTATCGGCTTATAAAGATTATGCACGATGCCCAACGCCCGATAGCAATCATCGACACTTTCACCAATGATCCGAAAGGCATAGACGTCGAAGACCTCGGCAAAGGGTCGACGTTTGCGGACCATCTTTTGGTAGAGACTATAAAGATGCTTTTCGCGCCCGATGACCTCGCAGTGATCAAGGCCGCCATCGGCGAGCCGCTTGAGAATGCTTGATTCAATACTGGACACCACCTCTTTGCGGTTGCCGCGCGCCTTTTTGACCGATTGCTCAAGGATGCGCGCCCTAATGGGATACATCGCCGCAAAGCCAAGATCCTCCAGTTCAAGACGCAGTTCATGCATCCCGAGACGGTTGGCAATGGGGGCATAGATATCGAGGGTTTCAGAGGCGATCCGGCGACGCTTGTGGCTCGCCATCGTTTCAAGGGTTCGCATGTTATGAAGGCGATCGGCGAGTTTGACCATGATCACTCGGAGATCCTTCACCATCGCCAGAAACATTTTTCGGACGTTTTGCGCTTGGGCTTCCGCCCGAGATTTGCTGTCGATTCGTCCGAGTTTGGTAACCCCATCAACCAGTTCGGCGACTTCTTCACCAAACTCATCGATCAGTCGTTGCTTGTCGATGGCGGTGTCTTCAATGACATCGTGCATGATCGCCGCCATGATCCCGCGCATGTCCATACGCATATCGGCTAGCAGGAGGGCAACCGAGAGGGGATGGCAGATGTAGGGTTCGCCGGTCAGCCGGACCTGCCCATCGTGGGCTTCATGGGCCAGATCGTAGGCTCTGACGACCTCGGCGATTTGATCGGCGTCCAGATAGGACGATAGGACGGTACACAGTCGTCGTATCAGTTTTTCCTGAGGTAGCTCAACCTCCTCGGTTACCGCAAGCATCATAGGGGGTCTTGGGTCCTTTGAAGTGGGCGCTACCTTCTGGAAAGATGAACCCTCAGTCGAAGTCCTCATCATCGAGGTCAGGACCCGGCGTTGGTAAGGGTGGGCGGGCTAAGGGGAAGCGATCCTGCTTGACGGGGACACTTAGATAGTCGCGGGTAATATCGCCGGCGGCGATTTCACGGAGCGCAACAACCGTCGATTTGTCATTTTCCCAAGGAACCTTTGAATCTTCAGGGTGAATAGACAATTGACGCGCCCGTTTCGCAGCGACCAGAACCAGCTGGAACCGGTTGTCAACATTATCGAGACAATCTTCTACTGTAACTCTTGCCATGACAGGGATCTTCAAAATGAGTGAATGGATGATCAATATAGGTTTGGTTTTACTCCAAACCGTCCTTTTTGTACAGCCAGAAAGCCCCTGAGGCTCTGGGTTCGGTGTCTCAAAAGCCCCCCTAAGAGGAGGCTTTTGACGCCTTTTGGCCTTAGTGAGCCCGAGATTCGAGCATTGCAACGGCCGGTAGTTTCTTACCTTCCAGGAACTCAAGGAAAGCGCCGCCCCCCGTCGAACTGTAGGAGACCTTGTCCTCGATATCGTATTTTTCGATGGCGGCCAGGGTGTCACCGCCCCCCGCAATCGAGAATCCTGCGCTGTCCGCCACGGCTTTTGCGACCGTTTGGGTTCCATGGCTGAACTGTTCGATCTCAAACACGCCGACCGGGCCATTCCAGACGATGGTTCCAGCAGACTGGATGATGCTTGCATAGCGGGCTGCCGTCTCAGGCCCGATATCCAAAATCAGGTCATCCTCGCTCACCTCGCTCACTGACTTGACGGTGGCGGTGGCGGATTCTGAGAACTCCTTGGCGGTGACGACATCGGTGGGGACCGGGATCTCACCGCCACGGGCCTTGGCTTTCGCCATCAGTCGAAGGGCTTCTGGAATCAGGTCGGCTTCATAGAGGGATTTTCCGACCGGGAAACCAGCTGCGGCGATGAAGGTGTTGGCAATGCCGCCACCGACGATGAGCTGGTCACAAAGCTCCGATAGAGATTCGAGGACTTCGAGTTTCCCAGAAACCTTAGAGCCTCCCACAATCGCGAGCATCGGACGGGCTGGGCTTTTGAGTGCTTTTCCAAGAGCGTCCAGTTCTCCAGCCAAGAGGAGTCCAGCGCAAGCGATTGGGGCCTTCTGACCCACACCATGGGTAGAGGCCTCGGCACGATGCGCGGTTCCAAAGGCATCCATCACAAAGACGTCACACAGTTTGGCCATCTTGGCGGCCAGTTCTTCCTGGTCCTTCTTTTCGCCTTTGTTGAAGCGGACATTCTCACAAAGAACGACCTCACCCGGTGCGACCTCGATGCCATCCAGCCAGTCCCTGACCAGCCGAACCGGCATCGCGAGAAGGCTTCCAAGGCGATCAGCGACCGGCTTCATGGAGAATTCTTCCTGAAATTCACCTTCGGTTGGGCGCCCAAGGTGCGACATCACCATCACCTTGGCACCGGCTTTAAGGCAGTGTTGAATGGTTGCGAGGGTGGCTCGAATCCGGGTATCACTAGTGACTACACCGTCTTTGACTGGGACGTTCAGATCGGCGCGAATAAGGACGCGTTTGCCGGTAAGGTCAAGTTCAGTCAGGCGCTTGAAGCTCATGGGTGGTTCCTGGGTGGTGTGTTGAATGAATGGGGTCGCCATTTGATGGAGCAGCCCATACTGGGAAACTGCTGGCGAGGTCCTTGACCGGTAAGGCTCACGCTCTGCATGGCCTCGAATAATTCTCGCGGGGCGTCCTTTGGACGAGGAGCGCGGCCACTGGCATCTAGTCGCCCCCGGTACTGGAGTTCAAGGGCGGTGTTGTAACCAAAAAAATCAGGCGTACAGACAGCGCCATAAGCCTTAGCGATGTTTTGGCTGTCATCGAGGAGATAAGGGAAGTCGTAGCCCTTTTCAAAAGCGATACGTTGCATATTCTCAAAGCCGTCTTCGGGATAGTCTTCGGTGTCGTTCGACATGATGGCCACCGTCTCGACTCCGAGGGCTTTAAGATCAAGCGTGTCCCGAACCAGGCGGTCTTGGATGGCTTTGACATAGGGGCAGTGGTTCGAGAGGAACATCACCAGAAGTCCCTTTGGTCCTCGGCAATCAGCGAGCGTCCAGATGCGGCCGTCCACACCTTGGAGTGCAAAATCGATGGCGGGCGCCCCAAAATCGCAGAGGGGGGTTTCAACTAAGGCCATGAGGGAAGGGACTGATCATAGACGTGGCATGATAGCAAAATCCGGCGTCATCGAGACCCCCTAAGGGACTCTTGTGGGGCCATGCGCTATTTTCTTTAGGATTTACTGAAGCGCCACATGACGATGGAAACCCCGGTGAGGGCGAGTAGCATGGGGAAGGAGACTGAAAACAGAGGGTTTAGCTCATAAACAAGACCGAGATGGCCAAACATCTTGTCAAAAAGGTGGAAGCCAAGCCCAATGACGACACCGGCGACGACCCGTTGTCCGGTGCCTACTTCCCGTCGAACGGTCATAACAAAAGGAACTGCGACCATCAGCATGACCAGTGTCACCAGCGGGTTAACCAGTCGGCCCCAGAAAGCCTGCTCAACAATCTGTGAAGCCTGGCCATTATCTTTTAAATACTCCATGTAGTGGAGCAATTCGACCGCGGAGAGATTTTCAGGACGGATCACGAAGGCATTAAGGAGATCGGGTGCCAAAACGGATGACCAGTCTGCGGAGGCCTCTTGATTCGTCGTGATCTTATTTTCCGTGATCGTGCTACTGCGGATATCTTTGAGATTCCAGCGGCTGCCATCATGGACCGCCTGTTTGGCAAACGTGGCCTTGGTTAACCTTCGGTCTGGGCCGACGTCATAGATATTGATCCGGCCAATGGTTTCCATCGCAAAGATGGAGCGGATGTTGATGAAGATATTGCCATCGCGAACCCAAAATCCATAGGCTGATCTTGAGGTCACTTGATCGGTCTGAGCGATGGATTTGAGATTTTGGGCGGCACGTTCTGAAGGAGGGGCAATCAGTTCGCCAATAAAAATGGACAGGGCGAGTAAGACGAGCCCCCCCAGAAGCACCGATCCTGTGATCCTGAGTTTGGAGACGCCGGCCGCTTGCATGGCTACCAGCTCGCGGTTGTTGGCGAGACCCCCAAGGGTCACGAGGCTGCCCACCAGTGCGGCGGGGGCCAGGAGTTCATAAAAATTTCGGGGCAGCGTTAGAGCGAGGTACTTAAAAATCTGGTGCATCCCGTAAGCACCTTTACCCATGTCTCCCAGTTCGTCAGCAAAACTGAAGAAGGTCAAAAGGGTTAAGAGAACCACAATGGCCACTAAGGCTCCCTTAATGACTTCTCTAGCGATATACCAGTCCAGTTGACGAATCACGCCGATCTCCGGAAGAGGTTATGGCGAATCCAGCGGGGCCCGAGATTTTTGAGGAATAGCGCAAGGGTCATCAGGATCAAAAGCCCGTAAATACTGGAGTAACCCACCCAGGGCTTGATTTTTTCCGCCATTAGCATGCCCTGGGAAACCTTCTGCACATTTTCATAGATGATATAGATGATGAAGGCAGTAAAGATGCTCCCAAAGGGGCCCTGTCGTGGTGAAAGCCGGGCCAAGGGGACCGCAAGAAGGGCCAAGGCGATGACGCCGAGAGGGATGGCGATGCGTTTTTGAAGTTCAGCGAGCTCCTTGGGCGTCCCGCCCTTAAAAAGGGTGAGGCTGGGTGTGGCTTCTCGCTTGAGGGTCTCAGAGGCCTCTTCTGGACCGCTGATACGGACGCCATATTCATCAAATTCACTGATGACGTAATTGGCCTCGCCTGGGGTTCCCTGATAGCGGCGACCGTCCTTCAAGATGACGAAGTTATCGCCATTTTCGACCTTTTGCAGCCGGCCATAGTCGGCGATCACGACCCCGGTCGATTCATTTTGTCGGCTTTGGACAAAGATGTTCATCATGTTCTGGTTTTCGTCCATCGATTCTGCATAGAGGACGACGTTACCAGATTTAAACTCATTAAAGCGCCCGGCTTTGATGCCTCGAAGGTCATGGGTTTCGACATCATGATTAATCAGTTCTTGGCTTTGTCGCTCGCTCCAGGGCATTACTTCGAGGGCCATATAGGAGGCCAGCAGAAAGACGGGGATGATGACCCAAGCCATGCTGAGATAAAGGCGTTTGGTGCCGATACCTGCTGAAGCCAAGACGGACATTTCATGGTCCCGGTACATGCGGCCTAAGACGATGAGGACCGCCAGAAACACCGAGGGGGGAATCAGCATGGCGAGAGCGGTCAGCGACTTGAGCCCCAGCAGCGAAAAAACGGTTTCGGTGGCGACCTCGCCTTCGATGGCTTTGGTCAGGATGCCAAGAAATTTGCGGCTCACAATGATGATGACCAGCACCATGAGAATCGATAGCAGAGTCTTTGCCAGTTCAAGCGAGACCATGCGATCGACCACGGTGATGATCGAGCGTCTGAACCGCTGTTGATGGCGGGTTGGGTTTTCGCTCATGAAATCGAGGTTTTTACCGGTTTGAATGAGGGGCAGAGCCTGATCGCCGAGATGCAGGTTCTGCGCCCATTTTAGCATCAAGGCTCTTTAAAGGGCTTAAAGCCTCGTGAAGCATCAATCCTTGTATGCCTCCACTGGGACCAAGACATGAATATCATCACCAATCCCTGGGAGATAGCGGGTCATCCCAAATTCCGAGCGTTTGAGATGGGCTTCGATATCGGCGGCGCAGAGATCCTTTTTGACAAAGGGATTGTTTCCACAGGTAAAGCCTTTGATGTCAAGCCGGATTGGTTTTGACACGCCGAGTAAGGTCAGCGTCCCTTCGGCCGCGACCAACTTTTCTCCCGCGAACTCAAAATGGTCCGATGTGAAGGTGATGTTTGGAAAGCTTGCCGTGTTAAAAAAAGCATCGGATTTGAGATGTTCGTTCCATTTAGCGAGCCCCATATCGATGGAGTCTGCAGCAATAGTCAGGTTAACGTTACCGGTTTTCTTTTGAAGGTCGAGGGTGATTTTGCCGCTGGTTTGATCAAAGCGGCCCCGTTGCGTTGAAAAGCCAAGATGGCTGACCTCAAACACCGGCAGGGTGTGGGCCGGATCAACGGTGTAAGTCTCACTCGCCATGCTTGGGATCGTGCTGAAGCTACTGAGAGTGATGGCAATGGCTTTGATCTTCATGTGATTCTCTCCTCAGGGGTGGATGATTTTGCTGGGATGGATGATGGGGTCGACCTGGCGACAAGCTCCAGGGATTCGTCTCGGTCGAAAAACATATTGACACGGAGCTCTTTAGGCCGAAACTTAAATACTTGATTGGCGGCAGATTGAGACGCACAAATGTCACTCACTCGATGTTGCCCTTCTTCACTTAAACCCGGCCTAATCTTAAGAGGTTGATGATGGATCCATTAGAAGAAGACGCCCTTTACTTTGACTATGCTTCTGCTGCAAACCCCTTGTTTCAGAAAATCATGACGCCCATCCCCTACCGATCGTTTTCGCCCTCATTCTTTGAGGGAGATGACTCAGGTGTTCTCCCGCTCGATGTGAGCAAGGAGATTCAGTGCGATGGCCCCGCAACTTCACCCTCCCTTTGTGCGAACTTTGTAAGGATTGTCGAAGGTAGCCTCCAGACCTCGGCGATTGCAACCAGTCAGATTTTCTACATTCACAGAGGCCAAGGTACAACCGATGCGTGTGGGCAAACCATTCATTGGAGCCAGGGGGACTTCATCGTTCTCCCCGCCCATGGGGATGCACACCATCATTGTGATGATAGGGCGGCTATTTATTGGGTGCATGACGCGCCCCTTCTTCGTTATCTTGGCGTGACCCCGACCCGTTCAAAATTCAATCCAACGATCTTTCGGCATCGTCAGGCTGAGCTAAAGCTCAAGGAAGTCGCCCAAAACGCATCAACAGCAGCGGCCAATCGCGTCAGTGTTCTCCTCGCCAATAAAGCATTCCCTCAAACTCGAACAGTGAGTCAGACGCTGTGGGCCATGTATGGGCTATTACCCGCAGGTCAATCACAGCTTCCTCATCGCCATGAGTCAGTGGCGCTAGATTTTGTGGTCGATTCAAAGCCAGGTTGCTACACACTGATTGGGACGGAGCTGGGCGAAGATGGATGGATTAAAAACCCCCACCGTGAAGACTGGATAACAGGAGCAAGCTTTATTACTCCTCCAGGTTACTGGCACTCTCATCATAATGAATCCGGTGAAGATGCCCATGTGTTGCCTATACAAGATGCGGGACTCCAGGAATTCTTAAGAACCTTGGAAATCAAGTTCAGTCATATCGAACCTGATGGCAAAGCACACGTGACAAATCTTCCCTAACGACGGCCCTATCGCGCCCTTTCGTCGGGAGGAACGGTTAATCGAGCGTTCCTGAAATCTTCGATCGCTTGAAGGATTTCAAGGGTCGTGTTCATCACAAAAGGTCCCTGTTGGATGATGGGTTCTTGGAGCGGCTTGCCGGCGATCAAGAGCACCTGACTTTGCCGTTCGGCCGTGAGGTAGACCCCTTCTGCCGTGGCGTCTTGCTCCAGTATCCCCATCTCCCGCTGGGTCAGCCGGTCTTGACCCAGCGCGATGCCGCCGCGGATGACATAAAGGGCCGCATGATGTTCGTTTTTCAAAGGGATCCACTCGGTGACTCCAGCCTCGATCTTGATATCGAGCACCAGTGGCTCGGTAAGGGGGCGCTGGATAGCGCCATCCATCCCCATGAGTGCACCCATCAAAATGGCGATGGAAGTGCCCTGAGGGCTTGTCCACCTCGGAATGTCGTTGTGCGCGACCTCGCGATAGGCCGGCGCTGAAAGCTTGTCTTTGGCCGGGAGATTAATCCAGAGTTGAAAGCCTTCAAGAAGCCCCTCTTCCTGTTCGGGCATTTCGGAGTGAATCACGCCGCGACCTGCGGACATCCATTGCATGCCGCCCGCTTCCAGAAGCCCTTCGTGACCCGCGCTGTCATGATGGCGCATCCGGCCGGCCAACAAGTAGGTCAAGGTTTCAAAACCTCGGTGGGGATGATCTGGAAATCCCCCTTGGTAGTCCGAACGCTCTTGACTCCCAAAGGCATCAAGCATGAGAAAGGGGTCCATCCGTTGCTGAAGAGAGTGACCGATGACCCGGGTCAGCTGGACGCCCGCGCCATCGGATGTGGCTCGACCTTGGACAATCGTTTCAAGACGGCGAAATCTTTTGGTATCGAATGGCTTAGTCATCGTCGTCACAGAGCGTTCTCCTTTAGGACAGTGGATACTCTAGTCTTGTTATTGGGATGAAGAAAGATATCGTCATGGGTGGCTTTGGGGAGGATGGGATGTTGAGTTCGATCTCCCCCCGTCAAGAGGTGAGCTAGATTCCATCTTTATAGATCATCACGTTGAAGATCTCCTGCAACAAAGAAGACAGATGCACTTCTAACCAGTGACAAGGCAACGAGTCCCCTAGATCAGCTGTGGCATAATTTTGATCGCCGTTGATGTTCGGACGAGGGCTGTGTTTCGAATGAATCGTCGCAGGCATGAAACAACAAGGAGAAATCACGATGGAATATAAGGCAAAGTCCGAACAGGTCGAATCACTTCAATCTGCGTGCGTCCTGGTGGGTGTTTATCAAAAGCGAAAGCTGACGCCAACCGCCTCTTTGCTGGATGATCGCTTGCAAGGCCTCCTCGAATCGCTCTTGAAGCGCGATGATATCGAAGGGAAGGTGGGTGACCTGCTGATCGTTAACCATACCGGGGATCAAGCCATTGAACGGGTGATTCTGGTTGGCCTTGGTAAGTCTGGGGAATTGACGCCTAAAGCCTATCGCTCGGCACTCAATGCCGCAGCGCGTGCTCTTAAGGCAACCCATGCGAAGCACGCTCTAAGCGCTCTCCATGAGGCAGAGGTTGAGGGGCAAACCCTGAGTCATAACATCCGCCAGTTTATCGAGATTGTTGATTCCAGCCTCTATCGTTTTACCGAGCTGAAGACGGAGTCTCTAGCTCCGGCTCCAAAGATCAATAAAATGGATTTCCTGGTTCATGGCGCCAAGTCGATTGCAACCGCAGAAAAGGCTATTGAGCAGGCTGAAGCAACGAGTATGGGCGTGCGCATCGCCAAGGAACTGGCCAATCTTCCGGGGAATGTGTGCACCCCAACCTACCTGGCTGATCAGGCTGAAAAAATCGGCAAGCGAAGCAAAAAGCTTAAAACCAAGATTCTTGACGAACGGGATCTTGAAGCCCTTGGAATGGGGGCTTTTCTCTCCGTCTCCAAAGGCAGTGTCGAGCCTGCTCGAATGATTGTTATGGAATATACCGGGACTTCGGCTAAAACCAAGCCCTATGTCTTGATCGGGAAGGGGTTGACTTTTGATGCGGGTGGGATTTCCATCAAGCCTGCCGCCAGCATGGATGAAATGAAGTACGACATGTGCGGCGGAGCGAGCGTCATAGGAGCGCTAGCCGCGGTCGCTGAGATGCAGCTACCGATCAATGTGGTCGGTCTCGTGCCCGCCTCCGAGAATCTTCCATCAGGGTCCGCTAATAAGCCTGGGGATATTGTGACGAGCATGGCGGGACTGACCATCGAGATTCTGAATACCGATGCTGAGGGGCGTTTGCTCCTCTGTGATGCGTTGACCTTCGCTAAACGCTATGAACCACAAGCGGTCATTGATGTGGCGACACTCACAGGTGCTTGTATTGTGGCTTTAGGTCGTCATCCGAGCGGTCTTTGGAGCAACAATGAAGAGCTTGCCGCCGCGATAACGGGAGCGGCTGACAAATCCCTCGATCGGGTCTGGCGGATGCCTCTTTGGGAGGAGTATCAGGATCAGCTCAAGTCGAATTTTGCTGATCTCGCTAATATTGGTGGACCTGATGGCGGCAGCGTGACGGCAGCCTGCTTTCTTTCAAAGTTTGCCAAGGACTTTCCTTGGGCGCACCTTGATATTGCTGGAACCGCATGGAAAACCGGTGCCGACAAGGGCGCCACCGGACGTCCCGTGCCGCTCCTCGTTCAGTATCTGATGGACCGCGTCTAATGACCGATTGGGTTGATTTTTACATCCTACCGACCCAGGATCCGAAGGACCGGCGGGTCACGGCGTGTAAACTGGTCGAGAAAGCCTATCGTCAAGGGCTGACCCTTTATATCAAGACTCAAGACGAGGAGGAATCAAGGGTCCTCGACGATCTTCTTTGGACCTTTCGGCAAGGGAGCTTCGTGCCCCATGAGATGGCTGGATCATCCAATAAGGATGTGCCTATCGTCATTGGTCATGGCGAGATGGTGGACGATGAGCGTGACGTTCTGGTCAATCTTTCGGAGATCGTTCCGGAAGGTTACGAGCGATTCCGCCGTGTTGCCGAGCTGGTGGATCAGGATGAGGCCACAAAAAAGGCTGGCCGCGAGCGTTACAAGACCTATCAGCTCCAAGGTCTTGAGATCAAGACACATGCTTTGGAGAAGGCCTGATCGAGGATCATGAAGGCTTCTCTGCCCCTCCATTTGCCGTCCCTAAAAGGGGCGGTTTACGTTTGAAATGCCATGGACAAGACTTACGAACCCAACGCGATCGAAGAACGCTGGTACCAATATTGGGAAGAGGCGGGGCACTTTGCCCCCTCCGGGGAGGGGACTCCATTCTCGATCATGATTCCTCCCCCTAATGTGACGGGCAGCCTTCACATGGGCCATGGGTTCAACAATACCATCATGGACACCTTGATCCGGCTCCGCCGGATGCAGGGGCACAACACGCTCTGGCAGGTGGGTACCGACCACGCCGGCATCGCAACTCAAATGGTCGTTGAACGTCAACTGGCAGGGGAGGGGATGACCCGCCATGACCTTGGCCGCGAGAAATTTCTCGACAAGGTCTGGGCGTGGAAGGGGGAGTCGGGTGGCACGATTACCCGGCAGCTGAGAAGGCTAGGTTCCTCGGTGGATTGGTCACGGGAACGCTTCACCATGGATCAGGGCCTCTCAACAGCCGTCCAGGAGTGCTTCGTTCGTCTTCACCAAGAGGGCCTGATCTATCGCGGTAAGCGCCTCGTCAACTGGGATCCGGTGCTGCATACCGCGATCTCTGATCTTGAGGTACAAAACAGCGAGGAAAAAGGCAGTCTTTGGCATTTTCGCTATCCCTTGGTCGATGGGAGTGGCCATCTGGTGGTCGCGACAACGCGCCCGGAAACCATGCTGGGCGACACGGCGGTGGCGGTTCATCCGGACGATGAGCGCTATCGGCATTTGATTGGAAAAACCATCCGGTTGCCGTTGGTTGGTCGTGAAATTCCCATTATCGGCGATGAGTATGTTGATCCTGCCTTTGGAACCGGCTGCGTTAAGATCACACCTGCCCATGATTTCAACGACTACGAGGTGGGTAAGCGGCACCAGCTTCCCTTGATCAATGTTCTCGATAAAGACGCCAGAATCCTGAGTCGTTTTGCTGTTTTTCATTTTGATGATCCTCAAGCCTTGATTGAAGAGGCTGCGCCCGAGGACTATCAGGGACTGGATCGCTTCGTAGCAAGAAAAAAGGTCATCGAGGCACTGGAGGCCTTAGGTCTCGTTGAACTCATTGAGCCTCATGCCCTCAAGGTTCCTAAGGGAGACCGCTCGGGAGCCGTCATCGAACCTTGGCTAACCGATCAGTGGTATGTCGATGCGAAGACGCTCGCGAAACCGGCTATCGAGGCCGTCGAGAGTGGCCAGATTCGTTTCGTTCCCCAGCAGTATGAGAATCTCTATTTCTCCTGGATGCGGGATATCCAGGATTGGTGCATCTCAAGACAGCTCTGGTGGGGCCATCGAATCCCTGCTTGGTACGATGATCAGGGTCAGGTCTACGTGGGACGAGATGAAGCGGAGGTTAGAGCCGAACATGGCCTTGGCGCTGATGTCCACCTTCGTCAGGACGAGGATGTTCTTGATACCTGGTTCTCCTCGGCGCTCTGGACGTTCTCGACCTTAGGTTGGCCGGAAGCCACGCCAGAACTTCGAACCTTCCATTCGACCGATGTTTTGGTGACGGGCTTTGACATCATTTTCTTCTGGGTTGCACGGATGATTATGATGACGCTTCATTTCATAAAAAATCCTGATGGAACCCCCGAGGTCCCTTTCAAAACAGTCTATGTCCATGGGCTCGTTCGCGATGGGGAAGGGCAGAAAATGTCGAAGTCGAAGGGCAACGTTCTGGATCCCCTCGACATTATTGATGGCATTTCGCTGGAGGCGTTGGTTCAGAAGCGGACCTTGGGGCTGATGCAGCCTCAAATGGCCCAGAAGATCGAAGCGAGAACCCGAAAGGAGTTTCCTGAGGGGATTGCGCCTTATGGCTGTGATGCTCTGAGGTTTACTTTTGCATCCTTAGCCTCCACCGGGCGCGATATTAAATTCGACATGGGGCGTGTCGAAGGGTATCGAAATTTCTGTAACAAACTTTGGAATGCCGCCCGGTTTGTGTTGATGAACACCGAGGGCGCTGATCTTGGGGTGCCGGGTGATGGTGTTCTGAGTCTCCCTGATCGCTGGATCCTCTCGCGGTTGAATCACGCCATCAGCGAGACCTTAAGGGCCTTCGAGGAATTTCGCTTTGATCTTGCAGCCCGAAGCCTCTATGAATTTATCTGGAATGATTACTGCGACTGGTATCTTGAATTGGCCAAAGTCAGTCTTCAGTCTGATGACCCTCGAGCCCAGCGGGGCACCCGGCAGACGCTGATCAAGGTTCTTGAAACGGTGCTGCGTCTGACCCATCCAGTGATGCCTTACATCACCGAGGAAATCTGGCAGCGGGTGGCCCCCCTCCAAGGGATGAAGGGCCATACGATAATGCGACAGCCTTATCCGGTGGTGGATGCGTCTTTGAACGACCCTCACCATGAGAAGGTCATGGACTGGGTCATGGCGCTTCTTCTTGGGATTCGACGTATTCGTGGCGAAATGAATATCCCCCCTGGGAAACCGTTGACCGTGATTCTGGATCAAGGGTCCTCTGAGGATCGTGATTACGTTGAATGGAGTCGTGACTACCTTATCAAGGTCGGGCGGGTTGAATCCCTTAGCTGGCTTCCCTCAGGAACTGAAGCACCGGAATCAGCCATTGCACTGGTTGGGGAGATGAAAGTACTGATTCCGATGGCGGGGTTGATCGACAAGGATCAGGAGCTCGCTAGGCTCGATCGGGAGATGCAACGACTGGGTAAGGAATTGCCCCGTCTTGAAGGGAAGCTTTCCGATCAGTCCTTTTTGGCTAAGGCCCCAAAGGAAGTGGTCGAAAAGGAAACCCAGCGCCTACAGGATCTCAAGCAGAGCCTCACGGAACTTGAGGCGCAGATGGCCAAGATCCGGGCCTTGTAATCGGAACGCGCATGTTGATTCATGATCGGTCCTCCTTACTCTGATGGATTCCCTCGTGATCCTCGGTGGCAGTTTCCTCTTTGGGCTGATCATCGGCAGCTTTCTGACGGTGGTCGTCCATCGTGTGCCGATCATGATGGAGCAAGCCTTGCGGTTGGAGTTCCAGCAGGAGGGGGATCCCTCTGATGCGAAGTCGCCCTACAATCTTGCCGTCCCAGGTTCAAGATGTTCCGCCTGCGCGCGTCCGATCAAGCCCTTTACTTGAAATCCTTAGCGGTTTGATGACCGTGGTGGTGGTCTTCCATTTTGGGGTCACGGTGACTTCAGCTGCGGCCTTGATCCTGACTTACAGCCTGCTGGCGTTGGCCGCCATTGATCTTGAGCAGCAGATACTTCCAGACAGCATTACGCTGCCGGTCCTTTGGTTGGGGCTTTTGTTTAGCGTGATGGGTGGGCTGGTGGACTGTGAATCCAGTATCCTTGGGGCGGCGATCGGGTACCTGAGTCTTTGGTCGGTCTACCAATTGTTTAAGTGTCTAACGGGGAAAGAGGGCATGGGCTATGGCGATTTTAAATTGCTGGCACTCCTTGGCGCTTGGTTAGGTTGGCAGGCGGTGCCCTTAGTGATTGTTCTTTCCTCGGTGGTCGGTGCTCTCTTTGGTCTTGGTCTTGTGCTTTTCCGTCATCACGCCTCTGACCAACCCATTCCCTTTGGTCCTTTTCTCGCAGCCGCCGGTTGGATTGTTCTCCTTTTTGGTGAGGATTTGACCCGACTTTATTGGGGGCTTACCACGTGAAGGGGACGCGAGGGCCTTTGCGCGTGGGCCTGACCGGGGGAGTGGGAAGCGGTAAATCGACCGTGGCCTCTTATTTTGAAGCGCTCGGGGTTCCGGTCATCGATGCCGATCTCGTTGCCCGTCAAGTGGTGGCGCCGGGACAGCCCGCGCTGCTTGAAATTGCAGCTTATTTTGGCGAGGAGGTCGTCAAAGAGGGTCAACTCGATCGCGCGCTCTTAAGACGGAAGGTTTTTGCTCATGACCTTCAGCGTCGGTGGCTTGAGGGTTTGCTCCATCCCTTGATCTATGCAGCCATTGAACAGCAAATCGCATCGCTATCGGCGCCTTATGTGCTGATTGTGGTGCCCCTCCTCCTTGAGGGGGGACGGCAGGATTTGGTGGATCGGGTGTTAGTGGTAGATGTTGACCCTAAAGTCCAAATTCAGCGGGTCGTGGGGCGAGATCAGCTTGAATCCTCTGAGGTAGAAAAGATGCTTAAGGCCCAAATTAATCGGGAGACCCGCCTCGCAGCGGCGGATGATGTCCTCGACAACTCAGGGTCTCCCGATGATCTTCCTGAAAAGGTCCTGAAGTTAAACCAGTCCTATCTCAAGATGGCCGCGAGCCATATTTAATTCCCCTCCAAGCTTTTGGCTTTGGCCCATGGCAGGGAGCAGACCTCTTCAATATACCC
The DNA here is from genome assembly GCA_009922685.1 of Gammaproteobacteria bacterium. Taxonomy (GTDB): domain Bacteria; phylum Pseudomonadota; class Gammaproteobacteria; order Methylococcales; family Methylococcaceae; genus UBA6136. The sequence continues at coordinate 18,628 of RFVA01000003.1, forward strand.
AAGGTCCGTGTGGCCGTGATATCCAGCCCAAGAACTTCTGAGCCATCTTGCGGTCCTAGGATATGACGCCCTCTATGATATTTAATTTCAATGACTTAGTGATCGTGAGGCGGGGCTAGTCAGTCAAGCCCCATTCAGTTCCCCCTCTTGTGTAGGGTGAGTGAGTGATGGTGTGAGGGGTTTGAAGCTGATGCCTTAATGAATTTTTAAATGAAAACCCTAGTGTGTCTTTAGATCTGAGGCTTCCTGAAAAAGAAGGATTGAAAAATGGATACCGAGTCCGCAGCAGAGGTGGTCGGCAATGTTTTCATGACGTTGGCGGTTCTTTCATTTTTCATCTTGCTGGCACTCGAGAAGAAAAGACCCCATACACGCTTTGATCCCTCGATCAGCAGGGAATCCATCCTGACTAATCTATCCGCATTTTTCTTTAACAACATTTTCCTGACCCTCCTTAGAGCGACATCGCTCTTTTTTATTGCTCAGAGGTTTGCGGGCCATGGGCTTTTACACAGCCTTGAAGAGGGGCCCGTCAAGTGGCTGATGACGTTCTTTCTTTATGATTTCGCGATCTACGTCTGGCATGTGATAAATCACCATAACGATTTTCTCTGGCGATTCCACAAGGTTCATCATAGTGATAAAGCCTTTAACTTGACGACCGGCTTTAGGTTCCATGTGCTCGACCTCTTTATCGAGATCCCCTATAAATGTCTGTTCGTTATTCTGATTGGCGTTGATGCGCACATTGTGCTGGCGATGGAGGCCATTCAGCTGGTGTTCATCCTGTTCCATCATTCGAATATTATTATCACCAACGAGGAGAAACTTTCAGGGTTCATGATTACCCCCTCCTTGCATCGGGCGCATCATTCCTCCCTACGCGCTGAACACGATAGTAATTACGGCATTGTTTTTTCGGTGTGGGACCGACTGTTTGGGACCCTTCGAGACGTCCGTCCACAAAAGATTGGATTAGATGTGATTATGGCTGAAAACTTTCTTCAGCTCCTTTGTCTCGCTTTTTTAACGGAAGGCCATTTCAAGAAGATTCTCAAAATCATTCCAAATTTTGGCGGCAAAAAGTCTGATTGAGACTTTAGCCATAGCCTGATTATTCAACCAATGGTTCAGTGTTTCTTGCACTTTATGGTGCTCACCGATCAAAAGAGGTCCTTCAAATGATGGATTTAAAGCTGAAGATCAATCGGTCAGATCCTGTGGTCGCCGAGTCAACGGCAATCGTTCCTTTGGAACAGGACAAGGTGTTCGACTTTATCGCGAATCAATTCCATCAAAACTACCAGAAATGGATGCCGGATGTGGTGGAGCTTGAACCTCTCGACGGTGTTCCCGTGGCGGTGGGCAGTAAGCTTCGGCAGATACGGCTTGAAAACGATGATCGGATTACATCAATGTTTGAGATTACTGCGATCGAACCCTGCCATCAATTTTCTTTTGAGGGCCTTGATCAACCCTATCGTCAAACTTACCAAATGAATGCGGGAGAGGCTTCGACAACCCATGTCACTTTCCGCTTTGAGCTCTTGGAAGTTGAGATCTTGATGAGGCCTTTCGTTAAGCTGATTCGGGCGGCGATGGTCGAAGGTGTTGAGAGCACCGTTGAAACCTTAAATCAACTGCTCAATCAGAAAGTAAAACAATAATTACCGATTATCCTTGGAGAACTGCGACATGACTCTGTTCCTTAGAAAAGATACTGGCATCATCCCTCAAGTTCTGACAGCAATTCTTGATCATTGTGTCAATGGTGTCACCCTTGCTGATCCTGATCAGGAGGATTGCCCGATTGTCTATGCCAACAAAGCTTTTGAGAGGCTAACGGGGTATGGGCAGGACGAGATTATTGGAAAGAACTGTCGTTTTCTTCAGGGCACTGATAAAGATCAGCCGGAACTCCAAAGGTTACGGGATGGCCTTAAAAAGCATGAGGCCACTACGGTGACGCTTAGGAACTATCGCAAAGATGGCACTTTGTTCCATAACTATTTGGCTGTTACCCCCTTAAGAGACAATAAGGGTGATCTTCTTTATTACCTCGGTGTGCAATATGACATCACCTATAAGATCGATGCTGACAGCGAGATTCGGAAGCTAACGGAACTGCTCAATGGCTAAAGATTTCCTTCGGATCTTGGACCCGTTGGTTTGATCTTGGATCTTTAATCCCTTTCTACGTTTGTAAATGACTCATGCTGATCAAGACCCAGATTGGACTGCGTTCAAGTGAGGTGACCGATGAGGCGGTCTGGCTGGAACGTCGTGATTCTCTTCGGGTGATCGGCGGTATATTGGCGATGGGGGTCGTGGGCCATAGCCACGCGGGCGCGGTCGATCAAGCGGGGTCCGTGGCCGGCCAGAATGGACCAGCTGATTTAAGTGAACGGCTCACGCCTTTGCGTGATGTTGCAAACTATAATAACTATTACGAATTCTCCTTCTATAAGACCCCACCGTCTGAGCTGGCTCGGGCGATGCAAATCGAGCCTTGGGTGCTTGAGGTGAGTGGCTTAGTTGAGAATCCATTGACCTTATCTATCGATGACCTCCTGAGGCTTTTTCCACCAGAAGAGCAGATTCGAAGGCTGCGCTGTGTTGAGGGCTGGTCTGCAGTCGTGCCGTGGCTTGGTTTTCCATTGTTTCAGCTGCTTAAAAAGGCGAGTCCTTTATCCTTTGGAAAATTCGTGAAGTTCACTTCGGTAATGCAGCCAGAAACGATGCCTAACCAGCGGGATCAGAAGATGCTGCCCTGGCCTTATGTGGAGGGGTTGAGACTGGATGAGGCCATGCATCCCTTGGCGATGCTTTCAGTGGGTATGTATGGCAAAAGGCTTCTCAATCAAAACGGTGCGCCCATCCGCTTGGTGATTCCTTGGAAGTATGGCTTCAAAAGTATCAAGGCCATCGTAAAGATTGAAGTCACCGACAAACCCCCTTTGACGTCTTGGAATGAAGTGGCACCGAAGGACTATGGCTTTTATGCCAATGTGAATCCAGCGGTTCCCCACCCGCGCTGGAGTCAGGCGACAGAGCGGCCGCTTGGCAGTTCCTTTTATTCGCCGCGTCGAAAGACCGAGCTTTTTAATGGCTATGCCGAGGAGGTGACGCATCTTTACTCTGGAATGGATCTTCGGCAGTTCTTTTAATCACGATGAAGACGCTTCTCCCGTTGCTCTATGCCTACATCCGTGTGCTCACAAAGCAGCAAAAGACCATTGATTACGCTCAGTTCGGTTTAAAGTCGCCCTGGCTTATGGGTTTGATCACGACCTTTTCTGAGGCATTCAATCTCTGTCTGCTCATTTCCTTCTTCCCTTTATTGAGCCTCTTCGTTTTGATCATCACCGATGATCTTGGAAGCAATCCAATCGAGGCGTTCCACCTCCATACTGGAATTTGGACTCTTCGGTTTCTTTGTATAACACTCTTCGTGACACCTCTGCAGGTGATGACCAAATGGCGCGGAATGGCCCATTTTCGGCAGCTCTTCGGCCTGATGACTTTTTTTTATGGGGCCGTCCACGTCTATGGATATCTCGCTATTGATCAGGCCTGGGTATGGTCTTCCATTTTTCGTGATATCAGTGAGACGACCTATATCTGGTGGGGGCTCTTCTGCTTTATTGTCCTGGTGCTGTTGGCGCTAACCTCATCAAAGCCTGCGAAGAAGGTCATGGGAAGAAGCTGGAAGAAACTGCATCGATGGATCTACCCTGCCTCAGTTGCCGCAGTGCTGCACTATCTCCTTCAACTCAAGGGTAACCTTGCTGAACCCATTCTTTATGGTCTTTTGATCGTCTTCCTTTTACTGTTCCGCGTGTTGGTCTGGTTGAAAGATCGAAAAGTGACCCGATTGATGATCCCGAAGCGGCCGCCAGTAGAAGAAGAGGGGAAGGGTCCAGCCGAAGAGACCCATCAAGTTTCTTAAGCCATCGTCTGAATGATGGGGGCTTGTTGCAGCTCTTCAGAAACGAAAATAGGCGCTTGCCGGATGAAACTTAGCAAGGTCTCCTTGCCCTGATTGGGGTACCTCGGTCTATAATCGGTGACACTCTTTTTTGCTGCATTCCTCGCTAAGGACTTTTTCCTTGAATGACATGATCCTCTACGAATTTCCTCTGAATGAACGGATTCGTCTGTTTATTCGGCTGGAGCAGCTGTTTCAGCAACTGGATCACCACATGAAAGGGGCTTCTGCCTGGGACTGCCGTGCGGCTATCATGACCCTCCTTGAGCTGGTGAGCGTCTTTGGTCGGACCGATGTCAGGTCTGAAGCCATGCAGGAAATTGACCGCCAGACGGCAGCGCTCCAGCGAATGACCCGACTGCATCCTGGGATTGATCAAAAGATTTTAGGGCAGGCGATCGTCGATCTCGAAGCGCTTAATCGGGGGCTTTATACGGTTGCGGGCAAATTGGGCCAGAGCCTCCTCGAAGATGAATTTCTGAAGGGAGTCATTCAGCGAGGCGCTCTTCCAGGTGGTAGCTGTTCCTTCGATATCCCGGCTTATCATCATTGGCTTGCTTGTGAACCGGCGGTCCGACGAGATGATCTTATGGGGTGGATGGAGCCCTTCAATCACATCCGTCAAGCCATCGATACCCTGATGAATTTCATTAGGACCAGTGCGAACTCCAGTCGGGAGTCTACGGTGGCTGGTTTTTACCAGAAGTCCCTCGATCACACCCTTCCTTATCAGCTGTTGAGGGTCTTTGTCCCTAAGGGCGCCCCCTATTACGCAGAGATCAGTGGAGGGAAACATCGATTTACCATCCGCTTTATGGTTCGTGACATGCACCAACGGCCACTCCAAGTTGCCGAGGATGTCGAGTTTCGTCTCAGCTGTTGTCTCTTCTAGTGCTATCCCATCGAGATGGCACCCACAGTCAAATGCCCCACCTGCAGTCAGCCGGTTGTTTTCGAGGAGGCGTCCCTTTATCGTCCTTTTTGCAGTGAACGCTGCAAATTGATCGATCTCGGTGAATGGGCGACTGAAAGCTATGTGGTAGAAGGGCCTCCCCTTGAGGAGGAGGATCTATTGGGAGGCTTAGAGGAGATCGAGGGATCGCCAAAAAGCTGGTCTTGAACCTCCACGCCTTGCATGGTCTTCGGTATGGTTGTGATCCGCACTTACCGAGGGTTTTCTAAAAGATTCTTCCGATTGAATGACTGACTATGAGCCCCGCTGCCTTTGATCTTGAGACCCTGAAAGCCGAATTATCGGGTAAGAATCCCCGGCTTATTTTAAAAACGGCCCTCGAATCCTTCGATAATATCGCGTTGTCTTTTAGCGGGGCGGAGGACGTTATTTTGATCGACATGGCCGTTAAGATCCGGCCAGATATCCGAGTTTTCTGCCTCGACACCGGACGACTTCACTCTGAAACCTATCGATTTATTGAAACCATCAGGAATCATTACGGGGTCGCACTGGAGGTATTAATGCCAGATCCTGCTGGGATTGAGTCACTGGTTCGTCAAAAAGGACTCTTCAGTTTTTTCGAAGACGGCCACACAGAGTGTTGCGGTCTTCGGAAGGTGGTCCCACTCAAGCGCATGCTATCGGGGCTTGATGCTTGGGTGACCGGTCAGCGCCGTGATCAGAGCCTCACGCGTATCGAATTAGAAGAAGTGGAGTGGGATCGAGCCTTGGCAGCGCCTGGGCAGCAGCTGGTGAAGTTCAATCCATTAACTCACTGGTCTTCAAAGCAAGTCTGGGACTATATCGAAGCTCACGAGGTCCCCTACAATCCCCTGCACCGGCAGGGTTTTACGAGTATCGGCTGCGAGCCTTGTACGCGCCCGATTCTTCCCAATCAGCACGAGCGAGAAGGGCGCTGGTGGTGGGAGGATGACGCTAAGAAGGAGTGCGGGTTACACGCCGGTAACCGCCAAGGTAATCCTTAACGATCGCCCCCGGACCCAATCTGGATCCGGGGGTCAGGTGATCAGCGTTCGAGCAGGTCGAGTTTGTTCGGCTTGCCGTTCCATTCATCGGCGTCGGCAGAGGCTCCCTTCACTTCAGTGAGGGTTGGCCATGATTTTGCGAGCTCGGCATTCAATGCGATGAAATGTTGCTGGTTCTCAGGAACCTCATCTTCCGAAAAGATGGCATTTGCGGGGCATTCGGGCTCGCAGAGGGTGCAATCAATACACTCATCCGGGTCGATGACAAGAAAGTTCGGGCCTTCGTGAAAACAATCCACCGGGCAAACATCCACACAATCGGTGTACTTGCACTTGATGCAGTTTTCTGTGATTACGAAAGTCATTATATGGTCCTGTCCTCTTAAATGATGACTGTTGGTCTGTCCCTTGGGCCATCTCACGAGGAGGCCATGAAGGGGGAAAGTCTCTGATTGTGGAATGTGTGCGAGGATGGTTCCCAGGGCAATCGTTCGGCAGACCTCTAATTATAAGCCGGCCTTTTGTGAACTCCAAGCGTCAATCAACGAAAGACCCGAGCAACGATCAGGTCACGACTCTTTTTGGGGGGTGGACTTTTTAGGGTGATGGGTCATTAACCTAACCTTGAGTGTGACATCTCTCGCTCAGGGGGTGATCTTTAAGGAATCCACAGCGCCATCCCTCTTGGTCCTTATTCAGGATAAATTCTGGAAGCCTTTCTGACAAGCGGAACCTCAACTTCTTGAAAAGGTGACACTCAAGGCAGCAACCGATTGGCTAGTGGGGAGGAGGGCAAATTAAGAAAATCTATACGGCCATCCACCAATAGTTGCGAAAAAGGCCATGATGAAAGAGGGCGATCTAAAAGTAAGCCCAGTCAATGGTTTATAGAGACTGGGCTGACCATTTAAAGGCGGTCTGAGGTGTTAACGACCCTGCCTTTTTATTGAGGCTCTAGAGTATGTTCAAAAGGAACCCATCAAAAGTTATTCTAAGTACTCCTCCAGTATAGTTTCCCGTCCCTTGAATATTGCAGTAATTATTGTCGGTGTCGCTAATTTCAGGACAGTAGCTCTTGCCATTGTAAGAAATCGGGGCATAGGGTTGCAGGTTGGGTGTGAAACAATTCGATCCCACCGTCGTCGGGGCGTTATTGGGTGCGGCGCAATTAGAAGCTGGGTTTGGATAGCCTGCATCATTGGTGCAATTGGTTGCAGCCCATCCAAAGACACCGACCCTGTTGGCATTGGTACCTAATTCGCCGTTGGTGGCGGAGTGAGAAGGCCATTGCAGACCAGTTAATTTGATATCAATGATGGAATTTGCTCCATTCACGACACTGATATCGGTGGCGTCGGCGTTTGGGCAAAGAGCAGATTGAGCGCCTGGGACGTTCTTGTAATCAGATATCCCAAAATTGATCGATGCTTCTCCTAAATTAGTAGCATTCGGAAATTTTGTTGAGGCGCCACAGCCATTGTTTGGGTTGCCGTTGTATTTGAAGTTTGTGAAGAAGAAATTAAAAGTCACAGCCGGGCTACAGAGGCCCGATTGATTCTGGCATGCGAAGGTGACTGGTTTGTACGTTATGGTCTCTTTTGGAGCCATCAGGTAGTACCCCTTGGTGGTGACCCCGGTGGTTTGTGGTACAAACTTGATGGATTTATCTCCCTTGCTCGAAGTGAATACGAGTCTGCCATCCGTGACGCTCGCAATTTGAGTTGGGTAGGTTTGACACCCAGCTGGATTGGATGTCGGAGGCTGCCCGAGCACCAGGTTGGCATAGACGGGTTTATTAGTGGCGTTCCTCACCTCGACCACCGTGGGCGGGGTGTTGTCCCCATAGGCGGCAGATGCCGCCAACAAGGCAACCAGGGCTAGGGTTTGTCTCTTGATATGGTATGAAATCATTGACTTTCTCCGCTTTTTTAGAGAGCGATGCAGTTAGGAGTATCTTCTCGAAAAACCTAAAAGTCCACACAAAAAGTACGGGCTTTAGTCGGGGCCTCATCTGTTGCCGCCTCGATGGATTTCAGAGCCTCACTGCGTTATAGCCGGCACGCCATCAGGGATTTTTTAGTCCGCTGGCCAACGAGGGGCCATGTCTCGGACAAGTCGCCGGGTCTTCACCGGTTTTACGCTGAATCTCGCGCTTGGAAATGACCCTTTCCAGCAAAACGAGGATCACGCTTAAGTAGGGACTTTTACGGATTGTCATGAGGCCATGCAGGCGAGTATCACTAATTTGTGGACATGAAATCATTGCTCCACATCAAAAGGAAAGGTCAAAAAGGAGACTGAAAGATGAAAAAAATGGTCGTGTTGACGCTTCTTGCAATTTCAATTTATTCCGTGGGCGCGTCTTCGGCAACCCTTAAAACGGGGCCAGTGGCAGCAGCAAAACCCCCAGGGATCACGAATAGGGGCATTAGGTGTGTGGCTCAAAACTTCTCCCCAAAGCCGGTGTCGGTTTTAGGTCAGGTGGTCGGCGGTGATGGCGCGGTGCTCTTTGAGAAAACAATCTCCCTAGAGTCTGAGCACACGGACTATGTGCAATCCATTTATGGGGGATCTGGGTTTAGGTATTGTCGTTTTGCCGTTGCGAATAAAAACCTTGTCAAAGCATGGTTAGAGGTTGAAGACGATTCTTCAACTTCGGTTGTCCTTGAAGCAAAATAGCAAAGTTTCGTTGGTCACCCCCACAATGCTTGACATAGACCAAACGAAGAGGGTGTGCGGCTATCCCTAGCCATTGCGTGAATGTCTTACCGCTCCCTTGTTTAAATTCAAGGATTTAGAGGACGAGACAACTCTCCTAGGGCAGGGAGTGCGAGAGGCCGGTGATTCACGACCAAAACAAAACGGGGACCGAAGTCCCCGTTGAGATTATTATCTTATTCAGCCTTACCGATTTAATCTCTGTCCAAACCACCCAACCGTCAGGAACATCAAGAGCATCATGGTGATCTTCTCCCATTCGGAAAGGGTCGGAATTGGTTCTGGGGTCGGTGCAGGAGCCGTAACCGATTCGACAACAGAATTCGATGTGGTCTCTGCATAGCCGTTTGACTGAGCCTTAGTGGCCCTGACCACACAAGATCCGGGCCCTCTCCCAATCAGTGAATTGCCATTCAGTGTGCAGGGGCCGCTCAGAACCTCATAAAATACCGCGCCGGTGCCAGAGCCCCCCGTCACAGTGAGTGTCGCCGTCTCTCCTGGCATCATGCTTGGTGTACTGATCGTCAAATTCAATCCCGCTTGTGGAATCAGATTGACCAGCACGCTGACGCTGTTGCTGGTCGTCGCGGCATAGGATCCATCCGCTGCTTTGCTGGCTGACATGAGGCATGTGCCGGCCCCACTTCCAGTTAAGACGCCCCCATTCAGTAAACAGGGGCCACTCACCACTCGATAGCTAATGGCGCCATTACCGGAGCCCCCAGATGTGCTGAGGGTGCTGGTTGATCCTATAGAAATACTGGTGTTGCTGGCCGAAAGATTAAGCGGAGTCTGCGGTGCCAAACTCACCAAAACACTCACTATGTTGCTCGAAAGGGCAGCATACGTTCCATCAGCCGATTTGGTTGCCTGAACTTGACAGGTTCCGGTGGCCTTGCCGATGAGTTGAGCATTATTGAGTGTGCAGGGCCCATTGAGGAAAAGGTAAGTGACATTGCCTGAGCCAGCCCCACCGAGGGTACTTAAGTTGCTCGTTCCTCCAACAATAAGAGGGGATGGATTGGCCGTCAGGGTGAGGATGGGTTGGGGGGCTAAAACAACATAGACACTCGCTACATTGGATGATGTCTCAGCGTAGGTTCCATCGGCTGCCTTGGTGGCTGAAACACGGCATATGCCAACCCCAGTTCCGGTTAATAAAGCACCATTTAGAGTGCAGGGGCCGCTAAGGACCTGATAAGCGACAGTACCAGTCCCCGATCCTCCAGATGTACTAAGAGTACTGGTTGAGCCGACCGCAATGCCGGTGTTGCTGGCCGTCAGATTGAGGGTTGCCTGCGGGGCTAAAACCACATAGACGCTCTCAATGTTGGACTTAGTCTCGGCGAAAGTACTATCAGCCGCCTTGGTAGCTAAAACTTGACAGAGACCCGGCGCCTTCCCGGTAAGCTGGTTGCCCGATAAGGTACAAGAACCTGATATCAACTCGTAGGTCACTATTCCTGATCCCGAACCACCACTCGTTGCTAAACCGCTGATGCCTCCAATGGCAATACCTGTCGGATTGGCGAGCAGGGTGAGGGCGGATTGGGGGGCTAAAACCACATAGACACTCTCTTCATTAGAGGAAGTCTGAGCGTATGTTCCATCGGCTGCCTTGGTGGCTGAAACACGGCATGTGCCAGCCCCACTTCCGGTTAATAAAGCGCCATTTAGAGTGCAGGGGCCACTAAGGACCTGATAAGCGACAGTACCGGTCCCCGATCCTCCAGATGTGCTAAGAGTACTGGTTGAGCCGACCGCAATGCCGGTGTTGCTGGCCGTCAGATTGAGGGCTGCCTGGGGGGCTAAAACTACATAGACACTCGCAACATTTGATGACGTCTTTGCGTAGGTTCCATCGGCCTCCTTGCTGGCTGAAACTTGACAGAGACCCGCCGCCTTACTCGTAAGTTGGTTGCCCGATAAGGTACAAGGACCCGAGAGAACCTTGAAGGTCACGGCTCCAGTACCAGAACCACCACTGGTTGCTAGTCCGCTGATGCCGCCGATAGCAATACCCGTTGGATTTGGGTACAGATTTAAGCTTTGTTGAAGATTTAAATCGACAAGTACGTTAACGATATTCGATGTCGTTTGGTTGTAAGTGAGATCAGCAAATTTGGTGGCCTGAACTTTACAGGTACCTTGGGCTAATCCGTGCAGGACGCTGGCTGTGATTGTGCAGGGGCCATCAATGACACTGTAGTAGACGGAGCCTGTCCCGGATCCACCCACCGTACTGAGGTAACTGTTTTGACCGACCAAAATGCTTGTCTTGTCAGCATACAACTCTAATGTTGCCTGAGGGGCAAGATCAACATGGATAGTGACCTCATTCGAGGTGACTGAAGCATAGGTGGCATCCGCTGCTTTGTTCGCTCCCAGCTTGCATTCTCCTGCCCCAGTGGCTGTTACAACCGCACCATTCAAAGTACAGAGGCCACTGATAACATAATACGAAACCACGCCTGAACCTGAACCTCCAGTAGTGCTCAACGTGCTCGTACCACCAATGCTGATTCCGGTGTTGCTTGCTGATAATAAGAGAGCTGGTTGTTGAACCAAACTCACGTCAACAGTAACGGTGTTCGATGTCGCGGGTGCGAAGGTCACATCCCCTCCTTTCGTCGCGGTCACCAAACAACTCCCAATCGCAGTCCCAGTCAAGGTATTTCCATTAATCGTGCAGGGGCCACTGACGTTGTAACTTATGGCGCCAGTTCCAGAACCACCGTTAGTCGTCAATGTGCTGGTAGATGAAACGGTGATCCCAGTTGGATTTGCATTCAGGTTGAGCTGAGCCTGAGGGTTCGTCACAAAGCTTGCTGTAACGGTACAGTCTTGAGTCACGGTGGACGTTGTATAAGTGTTTCCACTAAATGTCCCGCCACAGGTTCCCCCCATGTTGGCGACATACCCATTATCAGGGGTCACAGAAAAGCTGGCTTTTGTATTCGGTAGAACGGTAATGACTTGATTTGGCGTCACCGTACCATGCGCGCCAATGGTTGGCGTGATGGAGAAACCGGTCTCTGCGACATCGAAACCCGCAGAGTCATGTCCAGAGTTACAGCTGGGATTGGTAATCGTATAGTTGATTGAGGAGTAGGTGCCGGGTAGCTGTATGGCAAATCCACTGCTGGACTGGTTATAGGAGCCAGGCGTCGCAAGGGTGATTATATTATTGCTCAGGGTTGCCCCGACCGTGTTTCCCACCAAGGCGACAGTGCCTGCGAAGCCACTGAAATTATAGACGGATCCCAAATCCACGTAGTTGAAGAGTAGGTAGGGATCCGTGACCGGCGTTGAGAAGGTGACGCTCTGGTTCTGGGCGCTACCATTACAGTTATAGCCAATTGAGATGGCTGCATCGGGGTAGAGCGTTCCAAGGTTTGAAGGGAGAATTTGTTGCCACGTTCCAGGAAAAATCTGCGTTGAATTTCCAACGCCAACGGTCGTTAAGTTGAGGTTGACCGCGCCCATAGTGCCGGTTGCTGAATTGCCTCCAGCTGATCCAGCCACCCATGTTGCGGAGAAGAGCGCGGCATGGGCTATCGATGGCGACAAGAAGATGCCGATCAGGGCAAGCTTGATGAAGAGGGGGGATATTGGCTTTCGCATGTTGTTTGGGCTTTATTTTCAAATTCTCGGGAGGGCGTCATTGGTCATAGCCGAGCATTCGCGGACAAGAACCCCATTGCCGGCTAATTTCTTGCACTATGTCACGCTTGATAGAAGCCCATCTCGCGATAGACCATCGGCTTCAAATCAAAACCATAAATTCTGCGTTTTTTATACCGGACTTGCGGTATGCACGCATCATTAACATGGATAAGGCTGCGCGTATGGGGTCTTCTCTTTCCGTGATAGCAAATGCAGCTGCCTTAGTGAAAATCAAAGGTTAGTTTTCAACCAGTATATTGCGATAATTTTGACACATTTCGCCCTGCGGAAACCATACGGTGTTCGGTGCTATAAGGTGGAAGCTGATCTTAAAAAATACTCGCTGTTCGAACGGAGTGGATCTTATGGCGGTCTAGGGGGAACCCAAGAATGGGGGCTCCGCTGCTGTGGGGTCCTGAGGAGCGGGATTTTCTGGGAAAGATTTAAAGATTCGAGCGAGCTGATTGATCCTAGGCTGATGCCTCCGACAAATGAGAGGCATAAAAAAACCCACCGCAGTGAGCCTGTTCTCTTCATATGAATGGTGGCCAAGGACGGAATCGAACCGCCGACACGGGGATTTTCAATCCCCTGCTCTACCAACTGAGCTACTTGGCCAAGTCCCTAATCAGTCAGTTATTAAACGCCCAAAACGCCTTTTCGTCAAGACATCAGGATCGTTTTGACTCTCCCTTATCGGGCTGTTTCTTATTGAAGTCTGCAGGTAGATTCAGGCTGATCGGTCCCAAGGGTGTCGAGTTCATTCGTGGGGTGGAGGTAACCCTCAATCGGGGCGAGGGCCACGGTACCGCGTTCTGCACCAAGGATGAGGGGTTGGCGAAGTTGCTGATCCCAGCTTCTAAAGGACAGGGGGACCCCCTTGAATCCGCCTAACGCAAAATCCTCCCCTAGAAGGAAAGACTTTATGCTTTGGAGGTCTGTGGATTTGGTCCTTGTCGCTGATTCCCCTATCGCTCTGACCGAAAGCCAAGCAGCATAGTCTTTGGAGGGCACCAGACCACTGGTGCCGACGACCGGTCTTGGGAGCCAGGTCCTGTATGGAAAAAGATCACCGAGTGAGCGTTCGGTATCGATCACGACCAAGGCGTCATAGTCCGTATCTTGCGTGAAGACTGGAATTTCAGATTCTGGGGTGCGTCGTTCATCGAAGGTATGGGACCAAGGTTTGTCGGCCACGATTTTGGCGCCGAATTTTTTGGCAGACTTCCTGATGGCATCCGCATACAAGGCATCTTCAGGTTGGCTTTGGGTGACGAGGAACCATTTCTGCCAGCGTTTTTTCCCTAGATACTGAGCGAGGGCATCGGCCTTCATGGCGTGGCTAGGGAGAATGTGGAGAAGGTTCTTCCTACAATCAGCCCCTCGAAGGCGATCCTCACTAGAGGATATATTGAACAAGAGGACGCCTGCGGCTTCAGGAAGGCTCGCAAGGGTGATTTGCTCCTCCGCGTTAAGATCAAGCAGAAAGAGCTGATGCCCCTCCTTTAAAAGGGACTTGAACCGATCGCTGAGGGAATCTTCGAGGGGGATCTCAATACGCTTCAGTGAAAAGGTTTGGCCTGTGAATTGGCCCGTGGTGTTGTTGTCAATAATCCCAAGCTCACCACCTTTGATGCCTTCATCAGCAATCAGCGGATCAAAAAATGGTCGGACCTCGGGATTCCCTTTCAGATGTTTCAGGTAAACGAGGGTTAGGGGTTTGGAAGAGGGCTTAAGGTTCTCTTGCCCTTGGCTGACTGGACTGCTGGTCTTTTTGACTTTTTGCGCCGAGGCAAAAGGACTCAAAAAGAGCCCCATGGCCAAAAGAACAGAAATTAGCCGTGGTGAATACATCTTCTAGTGGAGATCTCGATGGCGGACGAGGAGATCATAGCGATCAGAATTGAGCCGCTTGCCGAGCGCTTCTGTGAGGTAGACGGAGCGGTGCTGCCCGCCGGTACAACCAATGGCAATCGTCAGGTAGCTTCTATTTTCAGAGGCAAAACGAGGCGCCCACCGGGACATGAAGTGAACCACGTCATGAAGAAACTCCTGAACCTCGGGAATAGGGTCAAGGAATGCCTCAACTTCAGGGTCGCAGCCGGTCTTGGCCCTCAAGGCAGGTTCCCAGTGGGGATTAGGAAGACAACGAGCATCAAAGATGAAGTCGGCGTCAAAGGGAACGCCGTTCTTGAAACCAAAGGAAATACAGGTCACCGACATGCGATGATCGCGCTTCGCCCCCACCCGGTCTCTGATGAGGTCTCTTAATTGATGAATGTTGGTATGGCTGGTGTCGATGATCAGATCGGCCCGGCTCGCAATAGGGGCTAAAAGGCGTTGCTCCCGCTCAATAGCTTCGGTCAGGGAGTGGGTGCTGTCGGTGAGTGGGTGTTTCCGTCGGGTCTCACTGAAGCGTTTCAGAAGACTCTCGACCCCTGATTTAAGGAAGAGAACCTGACATGAAATCCCGAGCTGACCGGCAAGCTCCAGGGTTTTGGGGAATTGTTCAAGGCTCTCACAGCGACTCCTGGCATCGATACTGATGGCCACCTTCTGGTAGTCCTGTTGGCCTTTAGTCATGGCTTCCCGGACGAAAGGCTCAAAAAGAGCAACGGGAAGATTGTCGATACAGTAGTAACCACTGTCTTCGAGGGTCTCAAGGGCAATGCTTTTGCCCGACCCTGATAAGCCACTGACGATGATCAGGTCCACCGGTTATTCCTCAGATCAATTTGGAACGGGTCCAACACATTCACCCGTTCCAGATCATAGACCAGTCGTTCGGAAATTAATGTGACTGGTGCTTTTCTTTGTGCTTAATCAGCTGGCGATCCAGCTTATCGACCAGCGCGTCGATGGCCGCATAGAGGTCATCTTGGGTATCCTCTGCAAAAAGGGTTTCGCCTTTGACTTGAATCGTCGCCTCTGCTTTTTGGCCGTGCTTTTCGACTTCGAGGACCACGTGGATCTTCATCGCCTGCTCAAAGTGACGCTCAATCCGCGCAAACTTTTCGTGAATATGGTTCTTGAGGGCTTCGGTGACCTGGATGTGGTGTCCGGTAATATCGATCTGCATAGTCATGTCCGTTAATGGTCGTGGTTAAAAAATTTGTTTGCGTTCGCTGGAAGAGGCGATGCCCATGGCTTCACGATACTTGGCGATGGTCCTTCGCGCCACATTGATACCGCGGTCTTGAAGCATCTTGGCGAGGGCTTCATCACTCAAAGGCTTATGGATGTCTTCGCCGCTGATGATCTCCTTGAGATGGGCCTTGATCGCAGTGGCAGAGCATTCACCGCCACTTTGGGTCGAGACATGACTCGAAAAGAAGTACTTGAATTCAAAGATACCGTTGGGGGTATGCATGTACTTTTGAGTCGTGACCCTTGAAATCGTCGATTCATGCATCTCGACTTCTTCAGCGATATCTCGAAGCACGAGGGGTTTCATGGCCACTGGGCCATCATCTAGAAAGGCTTGTTGATGATCAATGATGCTTCGTGCGACCTTCAACAGGGTTTCATTGCGACTTTGTAGGCTTTTGATGAACCACCGGGCCTCCTGGAGGTGGTTGCGCATGGTGGTGTTGTCCGCGCTATTGTCCGCGCGGCGGACCATCCCCGAATAGTAAGGATTGACCCTCAATTTTGGCGCAATATCGGGATTCAGTTTGACCGTCCAGCGATCCTTGGATCGCACCACATAAACATCCGGTGTGATGTACTGGGCATCATCGTTATGAACGGTGAGCCCAGGTTTGGGTTCAAGGGTTCGAATCAATAGAACGACAGCACTCAATGCTTCATCTTCAAGGCCGGTGGTGCGTTTAAGTGCGCCAATATCGCGTTTCGCCAGAAGCTCCAGATGCCCCTTGACCATCTCGAGAGCCTCCTCCCTGTAAGGCGTTTCAAAGGGCAGTTGGCGTAACTGGATGGCCAGGCAATCAGCGAGATCAAGGGCCCCGATGCCGGGCGGATCAAAGCTCTGAATACGATGCAGAACCGCCTCAACCTCATCGAGCTCTAGGGCTGGGATTTGGTGCAAAAGCCCCTGATGCAGGTCCTCTAGCGTGCTGCCGAGATAGCCATCATCATTGATGCTATCGATTAAGGTGGTCGCAATGGCGTAGTCACGGTCGCTGAAGCGGGCCAACTCCATTTGCCAGGTCAGCTGGTCATGGAGGTTTTCACCGACGGCGCGGTTTAAGGCGTAATCATCGACCTCGGCACCTTGGGAGCCGGTCGAATTCATTTGGGGAAGGGTGTCATAGAGTTCTTCCCAGGAGACATCGACGGCGAGTTCACTTGGAATATCGGCGGCGGCATCCATGTCCTTTAGTTCCCGATAATCGGTGGTCGTATCCGTCAGCGTCGGCGAGGTGGATTCCTGGCTGCCTGGCGTTTGAACCTCTTCTTCAGATACTTCCAGCATCATATTGGAATCAAGCGCCTCCTGAATTTCACTCTGCAAGTCCATGCTCGACAACTGCAGCAGCTTGATGGCTTGCTGCAGTTGGGGGGTCATCGCTAGGTGCTGACCCATTCGGAGTTGCAAAGACTGTTTCATGAGAACGTTGAGCGCATTGGAAGGAAACGATAAAAAGGCTAAAGGGTTATAAAGAATGCCCGGCTACATGGAGAAGTTTTCACCGAGATAGACCTGACGAACTTCAGGGTTGTGGATGATCTCCTCTGCGCTGCCTTCAGCGATGACTCGGCCCCCGGCGAGAATATAGGCGCGATCGCAAGTCCCTAAGGTTTCTCTCACGTTGTGTTCCGTGATCAAAATACCAATACCGCGGGCCCTCAGGTGGACGATAATTTTTTGGATATCGATAATGGAAATGGGATCAACACCAGCAAAAGGCTCATCCAGCAGCATAAAACGTGGCTCGCAGGCCAGTGCACGGGCAATTTCAACCCGGCGTCTTTCGCCCCCCGAGAGGCCCATAGCGGGTTGGTTGCGAAGATGTCCCACACTAAACTCCTCAAGGAGTTCCCCGGCAATCAGTTCCCGTTGGCCATGCGTCAGTTCTTTACGAAGCTCGAGGACGGCCAAGAGGTTTTCAGCCACGGTCAGCTTTCTAAAAATGGAGGGTTCCTGGGGCAAATAGCCAATACCAAGACGAGCCCGCTCATGCATCGGCAGGTGGGTGATGTCTTCGTTATCCAGCCTAATATCGCCTTCATCCGGACTGATAAGCCCGACGATCATGTAAAAACTAGTGGTTTTACCGGCACCATTAGGACCCAGAAGTCCGACGATTTCCCCGGTATTGATCGTGACCGAGACACCGTCCACCACATTTCGGCGGTGGTAGCGCTTAACAATATGGTGCGTTGAGAGGATGGCCATGGCTTATTCCGCTTCTTTCGTTTTGGGCAGAATCGTCACATGAACGCGACGATTGCCAGAACGCGTGGATCCGGCTTTATAAACCGAATTCTTGGTGTCGTATTCGATGTGTTCGCTGCGGACGGTGTGCTCGCTCGTTTCCGGCGAATGGCCTTCGTAGGTGATCGCTTTGCCATTAAGAATCAGAATGCCTGAATCTGGAAAGTAATCGATGCGCTCCCCCTCACCATGGTTATCAGCGCCACCGCCATCCGGGGTTTGTTTGATGCGAGCGGGCTTTCCGTAAATGATGACCTGATCCGCCTGTCCCTTTTGCTGGTTGAGGATCATTTTGGTTCCGATCGCCTCAAGGCTCCCCTGATGGGCCTTCACGCTCCCGTTGTAGACCGTTTCTCCCTTGGCTTCATCGAAGATCATGTCGTCAGACTCGATCAACATGGGTTCCTTGGAGTCGGAAGTCAGGGCCATGGCGGGCGTGCTCATCATGGCGATCAGGAAGGCACCGATCAGCCAGGGGCCAGCGACCCCAGGCGTCCGTTGATTGAACTTAGTTTGATTCGTTCTGTACATCATGCTTTCTTCGAACATTGGCAAGGACGCGGTATTTGAGTTCACTGCCAAAATTGATTTTGGCGCCGGTGCCGGTCATGTAATCGGGGTAGCTGATCACTCGGATGTCTTCATCAGTCTCCGCATAGTCCTTTTCAGGCTGCGCCCTGACATTCGTGGTTTCTATGCGGATGGTGCGACCGTCCTTATTGGCATCCCTGAGGACCAGAACATCCCCATTCAGAAAAACAAACTCACTATCGGAAGGAATCGTGGCGGTTTCCGATCGAATCACCCAAGGGGGTCCGTCCTTCACGAAGAGAGAGATCTCGGGTTTAATCAATTCGGTGAGGTTCTTTTCCTCGTAATGGATCATTTCAGTCGCAAACAAGAGTTCTTTGGGGTTCCCTTCCTTATCCATCACGGTTCGCCTGAGCCCCTTTGAATAATAATCGACTTTTCCTGGCTTGAGTTTCTTTGGGCCTTCATCGGGAGGACCCAGGTGATCTGCAAGCCACCAGGAAATAACCACCATGAAGACCGCAAACAAATAGCGCGGCAATTCAAGCAGTGTCTTGAGTGCTTCAATGATAGCTTTCAATGATAGCCTCAAGCTTATTTTGGGCGGTCAACAGAAGGTCACAGACCTCCCTGACAGCGCCCATACCACCGGGTTGGGAGGTGATCCAGTGCGCGCTATCTAGAATCGTGAAGTGGCCATCCGCCACCGCAACGGCCAGGCCGACCCGCCGCAATAGTGGAAGATCAAGGAGGTCATCACCGACAAAAGCGACTTGGTCGGGGGTGATCCCAAGCTCATCCAGAAGCTTTAAAAATATCGGCAACTTGTGCTCTTGACCCTGAAATACATGGCGAACGCCAAGGCTCTCCATGCGAAGAGCCACCGCTTTGGAATTCCGCCCTGAAATAACCGCGGTGTCGATGCCGGCTCGCTGGACCAGCTTAATGCCATGGCCATCGCGGGCATGAAAACTCTTCAGTTCCTCGCCCTCTGGCGTGAAATAAAGCCGTCCATCGGTCAAGACACCGTCGACATCACAGATCAGTAACCGGATGTTTTGAGCCCGTTCAAGAATCGATGGGGAGACCCGGAGCATGATTACACCACCCCAGCGCGCAGTAGATCGTGCATGTTCAGCGCGCCCACTAAGTGCCCATCCGCCGCGACGACGAGAAGAGCATTGATGCTCTTTTCTTCCATGATCCTGACGGTTTCAGCAGCCAGACAGTCGGGGTCCACGGAGGTGCAGTGTCGCATCATCACCTCGCTGATCTTCGTGGCATGAAGGTCCATGGAGGTTTCTAAAAGCCTTCTGAGATCGCCATCGGTAAAAATGCCGAGTACTTCATCGCGTTGGTTGACCACGGCCGTCATACCGAGTTTTTTGGCCGTCATTTCAAGAACGGCCTCTCGGAGCGCCGCAGACTCCCGAACCTTCGGGACGTCCTCCCCCTGATGCATGATGTCTCGAACCCGGATCAACAGCCGGCGACCGAGGCTGCCACTGGGGTGAGAGAAGGCAAAATCCTCTCGACTGAACCCCCGAGCTTCAAGCATGGCGACTGCGAGGGCATCGCCCATGGCCAATGCGGCGGTCGTGCTCGAGGTCGGGGCAAGCCCCAGTGGGCAGGCTTCTTCTGTGATGCCCGTGTCAAGGGCGACATCCGCCTGGCCTGCGAGCGTTGATTGGTGATTGCCGGTCATCGCAATCAAAGGGATGCCGAGGCGCTTTAGGATTGGGATGATGGTCAGAATTTCGGCTGAATCCCCCGAATGGGAGAGTGCAAGGACGACATCTTCGGGGGTGATCATGCCAAGATCTCCATGCCCTGCCTCACCGGGATGGACAAAAAAAGCCGGGGTGCCGGTGCTTGCCAGTGTGGCCGCAATCTTGCCAGCAATATGTCCTGATTTCCCCATCCCGGTCACCACCACACGGCCCCGACACTCCATGAGGATGCGACAAGCTAAAGCAAAGCGGTCGTCAATGCGTGACTCCAGAGCCTTGACGGCAGCGGCCTCGGTGGCAATCACTCGGATGCCGGCCTCGCAAAGGGCGCGAGCATCAAAGTGGGGGGCAGGGCGGTGGGGTTGTATGTCGGGGACCATGAAGATGCATCAATAACTATGCACTCATTATGCCATCCCGCTAGGCGGTTGTCTGAAACGAATGGTGAAGCCGGTCCTAGGGCTTTTGGGGCTCTGCCTGATCGCGGCCCATCAGGAGGGCGTCGGGATGCCGTTCAATCGCATCCGCCAACCTTCGAATGGCCTTCGCTGCATCGGAGAGATCGTGGAGTGTCCTTTGGAGTTCAGCATCCGGTTCGGTCAAAGCGCCCACCGATGACAGCGCCGCTTTGGCTTCCTTGAGGGTTTCGTTAGCGGTTCCAAGGAGGGGGGGAATCTCGTGATTAAGCTGTTTCATCAGTACTTGGCTGTCCTGCGTCATCCCATCAAGATGTCTTAGAAGGCGCTGCAGATCGATCAACGTTTGGTTGAGGTTATCGACGCTGGCACTGGTTTCAGGCTTGGTGAGTAGTCCATCAAGGTGACGGATCGCACCCAGGGTCGCATCGACGGTATCCTTGAGTGGCAGATCCTGGACTTCATGCGAAAGATGTTGCACGGTCTTTTCAATATCATCCTTGCTGGAGGGGACCGCAGGGATTTCAGGCAGCTGAAATGCCTGGCTCCCCATCAGCTTGAGTGGCCGATCGGGCATGAAGTCAATTTCGATATAGAGTTGATTGGTGACTAGGCTGGTCAACGACAAGCGTGCTCTAAGACCCCGATCGATGAGCGCTTTGAGGTCTGGATGATCGTGTTTATCGTCATCGCCATGGGTCTCCATCACCTTTTTGAGATCAATTTCAGCGATCACTGGAGTCAGGACCCGGTTGTGGTCAACATCGTACTGAACGAGGACTTCATTGACCCGGCCGATGGTCACCCCCTTGAGTTTGACGGCGGCGCCATTGTTGAGGCCATTCACCGACCCTTCAAAGTAAACGACGTAACGCTGGATCTTGCTGAACGCATTGCCGCCACCGAAGGTGAGGATCAGAACCGTTCCAAGGATCATCGCTCCTAAGGTGAAAAGTCCGATTAATCGAGCGCTTGCAGCATGGCTCATCGGGAGGCCTCACGGGCGCTCGTGGCGGTCCTTTTGGATTGACCCCGGGTCAGGAATTCCTTGACGGTCGGATGGGTAGAGGTCCTCAGCAGCATATCGGGTGGGCCTTTAGCAATAATGGTCTTAGTCTCTGTGTCGAGGAATACCGAATTGGTGCCGATATCTAAAAGGCTCGCAAGATCATGGGTAACGATCACCGCGGTAATCCCGAGACTCTCACTCAGGTGGACAATCAGTCTATCAAGACGGCGTGCACTGATGGGATCTAACCCGGCTGAAGGTTCATCAAAGAGGAGGATTTCAGGATCCAGCGCCAGGGCTCTCGCGAGGGCGGCCCTTTTTTGCATGCCGCCACTGATTTCAGCCGGATAAAAGCTTTCAAACCCTGAAAGACCAACGAGCGCCAATTTGAGCGATACCAGATCGGCAATCTCTTTTGCGCTGAGTGGGGTATGGGCGGTCAGCGGCAATGCAATATTTTCGGCCAGGGTCATTGAGCTCCAAAGAGCGCCACTTTGATAGAGAATCCCCATTTTAAGCAGCATCGATTGACGTTCTTTTGGGGGAAGCTTCCAGAGATTCTGACCATCAAAGAAGACTTCCCCGGTGACCGGTGGTTTGAGACCGATCAGGTGTCGAAGCAGGGTGCTTTTACCACAACCGCTAGCGCCCATGATGATAAAGATCTCACCCCGAAGAACATCGAAGTCCATGTCTTTTTGGACCATAAAATCATCATACGCCATGGTCAGTTCGCGGACGCTGATATGGACCTGTCTTGGCGAAAGATCGGGTGGATGGGGGGTGGTCGATGGCGTCAACACGGTCAACGTTTATAAAGATTGAGGGCCGTCACCAGGAGGGTCATCAGGGCATCAGAGATGACGATGTAAACGATCCCTGTGACCACCGCGGAGGTGGTCGCGAGCCCAACCGAGGAGGCATTGCGCTGGCATAGAAGCCCTCTAAGGCAACCAGCGGTCGCGACCAGAATGCCGAAAACCGCGCTTTTACCGATGCCGACCTCAAAATCGATCAGGCGTAACCGTGTTTGGATTTGGATGAGGTATTCGGAGGCTGAGATATCAAAAAGGCCGGCGGCGACCAGGGCGCCACCAATCATTCCCCAGATGTCCGCGTAGAGGCAGAGGAGGGGGATCGTCACTAGCATGGCGAGGATTCTGGGCATGACCAGAAAATCCATGGGTGAAAACCCGGAGGTCTTAAGCGCGTCGATTTCATCGTTGACGGTCATCGATCCGATTTCGGCGGCAAAGGCGCTTCCGGTGCGGCCGGCCATCAAGATGGCGGTCATCATGGCCCCCATTTCTCGCGCCATTCCAAGTCCCACCAGATCGGCGATAAAAATCTGAGCGCCAAAGAGCTTCAGTTGGACGGCACCTACAAACGCCAGAATCATCCCAACGAGGGTGGAGATCAGCGTGATGATCGGCAGTGCGTGAGGCCCGCAGGCCTCAACCAATCGCCAGAAGTCGCTCCAGCGCATCTGGCTTTGGCCCCCAAGGAGCCGAAAGAGGCCCAAGATCGCCTCGCCGATGAAGTCCGCCAAAAGCCCGATATCTTTGATGAGCCAGAGCGTGTGTCGGCCAAGGACAGACAGCCAATCATCCGGATTCTTTTGTCGGCTGGCATCCTGCCGCTCGGGGACAGCAGCGGCCAGCATTAAAAGTCCCTGGATGCCCTCTGGCAGGCCCCGAGTATCCAGGGTCATTTGCTGCGCGTCACAGAATTGGCTCAAGGCTCTGATATACGTCAGCAAGAGACTGTCCCAGTGCATGAGATCTTGAGTCTCAAGACGAACGATCTCAAGGCCATGAAGGGCTTGTAATTGGTTGATGGTCGCCTCAGCCCGGGGGCAGTTCTCGCCAATGCGCCATGCGCCACCAATCAGGACCCTTGCCGATGGGGCATGTTCAAAGAGGATGTCAACCCGTGGCTGTTGCATCAGTTCGGGCGCTTCAATCGGTAAAGCGCTGAAATATCGTCATCACCATGGCCTTGTTCAAGGAGTTGAACATAGTGTTCACGGGTGGTCTCTGTGAGCGGGAGAGTGATCCCAAGGTCTTGGGCCATGGCGGCTACAATCTCCAAATCCTTGAGGTGCAAGCCCAGCTTGAATCCCGGGGTAAAGCGCCCTTCGAGCATGGATTTACCGCGTTTATCGAGGAACCAGTTCCCGGCCGCGCCACCGCTCATAGCCTCTATGACTTTTTCCATATCAAGACCGAGATGGTGGCCAAAGGCCAGTGCTTCGGTGACGGCTTCATTGATCCCGGCGCAAAGGACTTGGTTCACGGCTTTCGCGCTCTGGCCCATCCCAACGTCCCCCATATGAATGATCTTGGCCGCGATGGTCTCAAGGAGGGGACGAATTTTTTCAAGGGATCCCAGGCGGCCTCCCACCATGATCGCCAAGGTGCCATGAGAGGCTCCTTCAACGCCACCAGTGACCGGGGCATCCAGGAAGTCGGCACCGCAACGCCGCACCATCTTCGCTGCAAGCTTGGCGGTGTCAGGACTGACGGTTGAGAAATCGATCACCAGATGTTCTGAGGTCAGCCCCTCAAGAAGGGTCTCAATGACCATCAGCACATCCTCATCCTTTGAAACACAGAGCGCAAGGATCTTCGCCGTAGTGGGTAGCTCCCCAAGATGCTGAAGGGCGATGACGTGATGTTCTTGAGCAAAGGCCTGAGCCCGCTCGGGGGTCCGGTTCCAGACGGCCTTGAGATAGCCTCTTAGGGCCCAATGGCTGGCCATAGGGGCGCCCATGGCACCCAGGCCGACAAAGGCGGCAGTCCGCTCGCTCTTAAGAGGCTCAGACACCATGGAGGTCATTATTCCTCGAGGTAGGTATAGCTTCCGAGGCCTGCGACCAGTTCGCTTTCAAATTGTTTGCGGCGTTCTGGGGTGAGGTCGGACTCGAGAAGTTTTTTGCGGTAGGCCCGCTCCAGCTCTTCAGGCTCGATGTTGACATAACGCAACATATCATCGGCGCCATCACCATGGGTCGGATCCAGCATCTGATAGCCGCCGGTTCCGTCCAGTGCAATATTGATCGAATGGGTATCACCGAAGAGGTTATGCATGTCGCCCAGGATCTCCTGATAGGCGCCGACCAGGAAAATCCCGATCAGGTAGCTTTCGCCAGGGATCGGCGCATGGAGCCTCAGGGTTGATTCAAGGCTCTGGCGATCAATATAGGCATCAATCCGTCCATCAGAGTCGCAGGTCAAATCCTGAATAACGCAGCGTCGGCTAGGTTCTTCCAAAAGTCGCTGCAGCGGCATCACCGGGAACACCTGGCCAATGGCCCAGGCGTCGGGCATCGACTGGAAGAGGGAGAAGTTACAGAAGACCTTGTCAGCCAGGCGATCATTTAATTCATCGAGAAGCTCGCGGTGGGCTCTCAGGCGAATGTCGAGCCCCCGGCGCACCGCATGCGAAATAGCGGCATTGAGGCGCTCCGCCTCCGCCAGCTGGGCAAGAGACATCTGTCCTTGGACAAACATCGCACGCGCCTCGGCCAGGTCAAATTGAGCATCGTGATAGATTCCGACCACGGATTCATTCGGCAGCCGGTCAAGGCACTCGGCGAGGTCCTCTAAGGGGGCGGCATCGATATCGCGCGGCGGTGTGGGATCTTCCGGAACGGATTCGACGTCAGTGATGTGGGTGATCAGCACGGCATGATGCGCGCTCATGGCACGCCCTGATTCGGTTAGGAGATCTGGATGGGGCAGTTCATATTCGGTGCAGACTTCGCTGAAGGCTCTGATGATCGAGGCCGCATACTGGTCAAGGCTGTAGTTGAGGGAGCATTCACTGGTTGAGCGGGTTCCTTCATAATCGACCCCAAGGCCCCCACCGACATCAGCCACTTGGATGTCGGCACCCAGTGCCCGCAGTTCTGCATAGTAGCGACCGGCTTCACGGACGGCTGTTTTGACATGGCCGATGTCGGCGATCTGAGAGCCCATGTGGAAATGCATGAGTTTGAGCCAGCCAAGTTTGCCATGACGCTTCAGGTCTTCGACCAACTTTAGGATCTCACCGCTGTGAAGACCGAACTTTGATTTTTCGCCAAGACATTAAGGCCGAGGGTGCGGCCGATCAGCGCCAAGCGGATGTAGGAGCGGTCCTTGTAGCCGTTACAAATCACGATCCCAGCCTCTGAGAGGGCCAAAATAGCGAGTAATTCCGATTTACTTCCGGCCTCAAGTCCGACCGGGTAATGGTCATTGCGGATGATGCCATCGACGACGCCGCGTTGCTGATTGACCTTGATCGGATAGATAGGGGTGTAATTTCCGAGGTACTCGAATTCTTCCTTAGCGGTATTGAAGGCTTCGGTGAGGCGGCCGATGCGATCCCTCAAGATATCCTTGAAGCGGACCAGAACGGGGAGGGCAAGGCCTTCCTTTCGAACGGAATCGACGATTTCAACCAGATCGACGGTGCCATTTTTGGAGGAGCCGGCGGGATGTACCACCACATGGCCCTTGTCATTGATGTCGAAATAACCCTCGCCCCAATGTTCTATGGCATAGATTTCCCGGGACAGGGCGGTGCTCCATTTCGCGTTCATGAGAATTTCCTTTGATATGACCTGCAATTATGTGGAAAATCGCGACTCTTTTCTATGCGAGGTTTCCTAATGATTGATGCTTCTGGTTGGTTCAGTGAAGTCTATCCCCACCACGGCAGTGCCTTCTCCTTGAAGTTGAAGGCCAAGCTCCACGAGGAGCAGACCCCTTTCCAGAAGATTGAGATTTACGATACCGAATGGTTCGGAAAGCTCATGATTATCGATGGCTGCACCATGGTATCGGACCGTGATAACTTCCTCTATCACGAAATGATGACGCATCCCGTTCTCTATACCCATCCCAATCCAAAGCGCGTCTGGGTAATCGGCGGTGGCGATTGTGGCAGCCTCAAAGAGGTTTTGAGGCACCCTGAGGTCGAACAGGCGATACAAATCGAGATTGACGAGCGGGTCACCCGTCTCGCTGAAATCCATTTCCCCGATCTTTGCACCTCGAACCACGATGAACGAGCAGAGCTGCTTTTTATCGATGGAATCCAGTGGGTCAAAGATGCGGCGGACGGGAGTGTTGATGTCATCATCGTCGACAGCACGGATCCCGTTGGACCTGCCGAGGGGCTTTTTAATGAGGCATTCTATCGGGATTGCCTTCGCTGCCTAGGCCCTCATGGTATCCTCGTGCAGCAGAGTGAGTCACCGCTTTTCCATGCCGATTTGATGGTGGCCATGCACGCAACGATGCGAAAGGCAGGCTTTACCCATACGCGGAGTTTCTTCTTTCCACAATGTCTTTACCCTTCGGGCTGGTGGAGCGGTACCATGGCCTCCAAGGCGGCCTTGACCGGCTTCCGTGAAGCCGATGCCGCGGGGCGTCCTTTTGAGACGGCCTATTACAATACCGAGATACACCAGGCGGCATTTGCCACTCCTGAATTCCTTAGGAAGCGCTTCAGGGACCTTTAAGCACCGAATCATTCGTCAACACAGGAGTAATCCGTCATGGCAGAAAAAGACATCAGTGAAGCATTGTTCGTGCTCCGCCAGGAAGTCGAGCGCCTCGAATCAGCTCACCCAGAAATCAGCGCCAAGCTCGAGTCACTCCTTGAAAAGCTCGAGCACCGACTCGACAGCGAGGATGATGGCAAGCACTTGCATCTCCTCAAGGATTTTAAGGACGCTGTTTCAAGCTTTGAAGTCGAACATCCAACCGCTACTGGCATCATCAATGAGTTGATGCTCACCCTCAGCAATCTCGGGATCTAAGACTTAGAGATCATCGAGAGCCCGTTTCCCGCCAAGGTGTTGCATCTGGCGGGAGATCCACTGTTGTCGTTTCAGGATATAGGCACTTGGGGCATTGGCTTTGAGGACCTTAGGGTTTGGCAGAACCGCGGCCAAGAGGGCTGATTCCTCTCGCCCAAGTTCTTTGGGGTTTTTTCCAAAGAAATGGTTTGCTGCCGCTTTGGCGCCATAAATCCCAGGGCCAAATTCGGCAATATTGAGGTAGACCTCAAGAATGCGCTGCTTCGGCCAACTCAACTCAATGAGGGCGGTAAAGTAGGCTTCAAGGATCTTCCGAAGGTAGCTTCGCCCGCCAAATAGAAACAGGTTCTTGGCCGTTTGCTGGCTGATCGTGCTCCCCCCGCGGGGCGTTTTTCGGGTCAGGTTATCTTCAAAGGCCTTTTCGATCGCCTCAAAGTTGAATCCAAGGTGGTGGGCAAAGGTCTGGTCTTCTGAAGCGAGGACCGCGAGCTTAAGCTGGCTGGATATCTCCTCAAAAGGCACCCACTGATACTGGATGGTATGCGCTTCCTGGGTTTTGGTCGTTGGGGTCCAACGATCAATGATCATGAACATGCTGGTGGGCGGTGGGACCCAGCGGAGGATCAATACCGGCGTCGCGCTCAAGAGGAAGATCACCATGGCTATCGGTTGGAGGACGCCAAAGGGTGAGGGCTTTGGCGCCCCCCTATAGGGCTGATCTTTTTTTCGAGCGATCCTTTTGATCGGGGTCATGGGTGACCTTTTTCGGAATGACACACATTAAAAAGCCGGGGTGGTTGACCCGCCCCGGCTTTTTTCAGCGCCAAACGCGCGAGGATGTTTAGAGCTTGTTCAGCGCATTGAGATCGGCGTAAGCCTGCTGGAGGCGATCCGCCATGCTGGTCTGGGCAG
This sequence comes from Gammaproteobacteria bacterium, assembly GCA_009922685.1. Classification (GTDB taxonomy): domain Bacteria; phylum Pseudomonadota; class Gammaproteobacteria; order Methylococcales; family Methylococcaceae; genus UBA6136. The sequence continues at coordinate 46,749 of RFVA01000003.1, forward strand.
AGCGAATCCAGACCCTTGGATCATAGAACTTCTTATTCGGCTTGTCGGCACCTTCTGGATTGCCGATCTGGCCTTGGAGGTAGCCTTCGTTTTTCTTGTAGAACTCACGAATACCGTTCCAGTAGGCCCACTGGGTATCGGTGTCAATATTCATTTTAATGACGCCGTAGCTGATCGATTCACGAATTTCCTCTTCGGTGGAACCAGAGCCACCGTGGAAGACGAAGTTTAGAGTATTTTCTGGAACACCAAATTTCTCAGAGACGTGGGTTTGTGAATTCAGCAGAATCTTTGGGGTGAGTTTCACGTTACCTGGTGAATAAACCCCATGGACGTTCCCGAAGGAGGCGGCAATCGTGAAATTCGGGCTGATCTTTGACAGGCGTTCGTAGGCGTAGGCAACATCTTCTGGCTGGGTGTAGAGCGCAGAGTGGTCCATACCACTGTTGTCGACACCGTCCTCCTCGCCACCGGTGCAACCGAGTTCGATTTCAAGGGTCATGCCGATCTTGGCCATACGGGTGAGGTACTGGGCACAGATTTCGATGTTTTCTTCGAGAGATTCTTCAGAGAGATCGAGCATATGAGAGCTGAACAGTGGCTTACCGGTTTCAGCAAAGTGCTTTTCACCGGCATCAAGTAAGCCATCAATCCATGGCAGCAGTTTCTTTGCGGCGTGGTCCGTGTGGACAATGACAGGGACACCGTAATGTTCAGCCATCAGGTGCACATGGCGCGCACCTGAGATGGCGCCAAGGATTTGGGCGCCTTGGCCTTCGAGCTTAACGCCTTTGCCTGCGATGAACTGCGCGCCCCCATTTGAGAACTGGATGATCACGGCAGACTGGGCCTTCGCCGCAGCCTCAAGCACGGCATTAATAGAGTCTGTGCTGATGACATTGACTGCGGGCAGGGCAAACTTGTGGGCTTTGGCAAACGCGAAAATCTTTTGAACATCCGCGCCAGTGGCTACGCCGGGTTTGACGATATCGAGCAGTTTGTTTGACATCCGGGGACTCCCTAAAGAAGGTTGATTAAAACGAGCATTTTAACAGATCCGAACGGCTGTGATGAGCCCCTTGAGCCATGACCAAGTTGACTCCGACGCTTCCCCTCGCCAAAATGGGCCGTTGATCCCAATCCTTATCCCGCCCGATTATCCCCGCGAGGCCATGCGTCACGACGTTCACAGCGATGAAAGCTTGGTTTCCATCAGAAACCTGAGCTATGGCTATGGTTCCCGCGTCATCTTTGATGATGTCAGCCTGGATATCCGGCGCGGTAAAATTACGGCCATCATGGGGCCTAGCGGCACCGGGAAGACGACCCTCCTGCGCCTGATTGGAGGTCAGCTACGCCCGCTAAAAGGGACCGTCACGCTGGATGGCCAGGATGTTCATGCGCTTCGGCGGCATGAGCTTTATCTGCTTCGTAAGAAGATGGGGATGCTGTTCCAAAGCGGGGCCTTGTTGACCGATCTCACGGTTTACGACAACGTGGCTTTCCCTCTAAGGGAGCATACCCATTTACCCGAATCGATGATCAGGACTTTGGTGCTGATGAAGCTAGAATCGGTAGGTCTTAGGGGCGCTAGGGATTTATTTCCCGCCGAACTTTCGGGGGGCATGGCGCGCCGCGTGGCCTTGGCTCGTGCCATCATGCTAGATCCGATGATGTTGATGTATGACGAGCCATTCACCGGTCAGGACCCGATTTCGATGGGCATTCTGGTGAAGTTGATCCATGACCTCAATAAGGAGCTTGGACTGACCAGCATCGTGGTCTCCCACGATGTGAAAGAAACCATGGCCATTGCTGACTGGGTCTACATGATCTCAGGCGGTCGCGTCGTGGGAGAGGGGACGCCTGAGGCGATGGCGTCGAGCGATTCACCTTGGATCCAACAGTTCATCGAAGGGGCACCGGATGGTCCGGTCCCGTTTCATTACCCGGCGGAAGAATATCGCGAGGATCTCTTGGGTCCTTCAGCAGGACTTAAATCGCCCTCAAAATGAATATGCTGACGCTTTTTCAATCTCTCGGGCGGGCGACCCTTGGAGCCCTTCAGAAGCTGGGACGATCGCAAATCTTCTTGCTGCATGTTCTGACGGGTTTGCCCCTTCTCATGACGCGGCCGCGGCTCTTATTAAAAGAGGTTTACACTGTCGGAGTACTGACCATTCTGCTGATCAGCGTCTCCGGGCTTTTCGTTGGGATGGTGCTGGCGCTTCAGGGATACAATGTCCTTTCAGATTTTGGTGCCGAGGAGTCGCTCGGGGTGATGGTGGCTGCCTCCTTGGTGCGGGAATTGGGTCCCGTCGTGACGGCGCTCCTTTTTTCAGGTCGGGCGGGCTCTGCTTTAACCGCTGAAATCGGTTTAATGAAAGCCACTGAACAGCTCGCTGGCATGGAAATGATGGCAGTTGATCCTTTGAAGCGGACGATTGCTCCGCGTTTCTTTGCTGGGGTCTTGTCGATGCCCTTGCTCGTGGGACTTTTTACCGCCGTCGGTGTCATCGGGGGTTATTTCATTGGGGTCGGCCTGCTCGGCGTTGATCAGGGCCCCTTCTGGTCTCAGATGCAGGCAAAGATTGATTTTGAGGATGATGCCCTCAATGGCCTGATTAAGAGTCTGGTCTTTGGGGTCATTGTGACTTGGATTGCGGTGTTTGAAGGCTATGATGCCGTCCCGACGGCAGAGGGCGTCAGTCGGGCGACGACCCGATCCGTGGTCTATTCCGCCTTTGCAGTGCTGGGTTCTGATTTTTTGCTTACAGCTCTTATGTTCGGGGATTGATTCATGCAGGCCTCCAAAATGTTAGAAATTTGGGTCGGCGTCTTTGTAGCGCTTGGCCTCCTAGGACTTTTCTTTGTCGCCATGGAGGTGAGTAACCTCGGCGAGTTTCGATCTGCCGAGGGGAGCTATCGAATCAAGGCTCATTTTGGGAATATTGGGGGACTCAGGGTTCGAGCTCCGGTGTCCATGGCAGGGGTTACGGTTGGGCGTGTCGAGCGGATTGGTTTCGATGAACAGCGCTATGAAGCGGTCGTCGATATCCGCGTCGATCCGGCCTTTAAAAAACTGCCTGAGGATACCAGCGCCAGTATTCTGACGGCAGGCCTTCTGGGTGAGCAGTACATAGGGCTTTCCCCGGGCGGTTCTGACGTCTATCTCGGTGAGGGTGATGAAATCGAACTGACCCAGTCAGCCTTGGTTCTCGAGCAATTGATTAGCCGATTCCTCTTTAATAAGGCCGAAGAAGGGAAGGGTGATCCCAAGGCCGGATCCCCCTCAGCGGCCGATCGGACCGAAGGTCCGGAGGTAAAGGGCGAATCGATGACGGAAGCCCCGCCGCTCGCGGTGGGAAAACCAAGCCATGCAGCGGCTCAGACTTCGGCCCATCATCCTTCAGCCGTTAAGATCACCACCAAGCCGGTGGCAAAGTTGGCGCTCAAGGATAAAATCGCCTCCAAGAGTCCCCACAGCAAGGTGGCGCCGGCGAGCAACCGGCGTTGATTCTGATGCCTGAGTCTAAACCTTCTCCGACCCTTGATTTTGACCCACAGCTGGCTGAGGGCTGTTATCGGCTGCGGGGAGAAATGACTTTTGCAACGGTCACTCAAGCTTTGACAGCCACCCGTAAACTGATGGAAAAGGGGGCCAGCCATTTGGTCTTTGACTTCTCAGGTATCCGCCGATCGGACAGTGCGGGTGTCGCTCTTTTGATTGAATGGCAACGCATGGCCGTTTCTGTTGGTCGGACGTTGCGGTATACCCAGGTGCCTGATGCCCTGAATGCCATCATGCGGGTCAGCGGTGTTGTCGGTATGTTGCCGCTCGACACCCCCACACATCCCGTCCAACCACTCCACTGAATTCTAGAGACTAAGCGATGGATAAGCTCATGATCACTGGGGGTACCCCCCTCAACGGGGAACTCCGTATTTCTGGTGCCAAAAATGCGGCGCTGCCTATTCTCGCGGGGACTCTTCTGTCTGATACCCCGATCAGCGTCGGGAATGTCCCGCACCTTTTGGATATCACCACGACGCTTGAACTGCTGGGACGCATGGGGGTCGGGCTCACCGTCGATGAAAAGCTCAATGTGGAGGTCGATCCGACCGCGATAAAGAGCTTTACAGCGCCCTATGATTTGGTCAAAACCATGCGAGCCTCGATTCTTGTTCTTGGCCCATTGGTGGCCAAGTTTGGGCGCGCTGAGGTGTCCTTGCCGGGGGGGTGTGCTATTGGTGGTCGCCCGGTCAACCTGCATCTTGCGGGGCTGGCCCAGATGGGCGCTGAGATTGAGGTCCGTAACGGTTATATTCATGCCAAGGCCAAGCGGCTCAAGGGTTGCCGCCTCGTCCTCGACCTCGTCACCGTCACCGGGACTGAAAATCTCATGATGGCAGCCACTCTGGCTGAGGGAACAACCATCATTGAAAATGCAGCGAGAGAGCCTGAAGTCGTTGATTTGGCCCGTTTCCTCAACATGATGGGGGCCAATATTCAGGGCGCAGGGACGGATGTACTGGTGATTGAGGGCGTTGATTCACTGTCGGCTAATGGCCAAAGTTACCGAGTGATGCCTGATCGGATTGAGGCCGGGACTTACTTGGTCGCGGGTGCGATGACGGGTGGTAAGGTCAAGCTGAAGGATGTCCGTTCCGATATCCTGGATGCCGTTCTCCAGAAGCTCAGGGAGTCTGGCGCTAAAATCGTGACCACGGAAGATACCATCGAACTCGATATGGACGGTCAAAGACCCCATTCTGTCTCCCTTCGCACAGCGCCTTATCCCGCGTTTCCAACCGACATGCAGGCGCAGTTTATGGCGCTCAACGCGGTTGCCGATGGGGTTGCCGTCATTACCGAAACCATTTTCGAAAATCGTTTTATGCATGTCCAGGAAATGCAGCGCATGGGGGCTGATATCACGGTCGAATCGAACACGGCGATCATTCGGGGTAAGCCGCAGCTCAATGCGGCGCCAGTGATGGCGACGGACCTTCGTGCATCGGCCAGTCTGGTCCTGGCGGCACTGGTGGCTGAAGGGCAAACGGTCGTGGACCGGATTTATCACATCGATCGTGGATACGAATGCATTGAGGAGAAGCTGGCGCAGCTCGGTGCTGAAATCCGCCGAGTTCCACAATAACCCTCGAAGGATAATGGCGTGCTAACACTGGCCCTCTCTAAAGGACGTATCTACGACGAAGCGATCGCTCTCCTTGGGCGCATCGGTATTGAGCCGACAGTCGATCCCGACAAGAGCCGAAAGCTTATTCTGCCCTCCAATCGGGAGGGCCTCCAGTTCCTGGTGATCAGGGCCAGTGACGTTCCGACTTATGTTGAATATGGCGCAGCGGACCTGGGTGTCGCCGGCAAGGATGTCCTTGCTGAGTACGACACCAAAGGGCTCTACGAGCCGCTTGATCTGGGTATTGCCTGTTGCCGGCTCATGACGGCCGGTCGTCAGGGCCTCTCTTTTGAACCTGGCAGTCGGGTTCGGGTGGCGACCAAATATGTCAAAACCGCCCATCGCTATTTCGCCAGCAAAGGGATTCAAGCTGAAATCATTAAGCTTTATGGCTCCATGGAACTGGCCCCTCTGGTCGGCCTTGCGGACTGTATTGTGGATGTGGTCGACACCGGAAAGACCCTCAAAGCGAATGGGCTCGAACCTCTGGATTTGATTATGGAGGTCAGCAGTCGGTTGATTTTGAACAAGGCGGCTATGAAGATGAAACATGCGGAAGTCAAAGCCTTCATCGATGAAATCCGCCAAGCTCTGGAACTTAAGCCATGAATGAGCGGTTAATGATCAAACGGCTGGATGCCCGTGCACCCGATTTCAATGACGCTCTTTCAAAGACACTCGCGTATGACGCGGTCTCCGATGCCGAAATTCATAGCCGGGTTCAGAGCATTATTGAGGCTGTTCGTGAGGAAGGTGATCGGGCGGTGATCCGCCTGACCCAGCAATTCGATCACTTTGAGCCGTCCTCACTCCGAGATCTTGAATTGCCAGCCGATGCCCTCAGGGCCGCCTTTGAGCAACTCCCAAAAGCGATGGCGGAGGCCCTTGAGCTTGCGGCCCAAAGGATCAGAACCTACGCTGAGCACCAAAAGTTATCCTCATGGCGGTTGACCGAAGCCGATGGCACTGTCCTCGGTCAGAATGTGACTCCCCTTGACCGGGTTGGTCTCTATGTCCCGGGAGGCAAGGCCGCCTATCCCTCCTCTGTTCTGATGAATGCGATTCCGGCACATGTTGCAGGTGTCCGGGAGATCATTATGGTCACGCCGACCCCGCGGGGTGAAATCAATGACTTGGTTTTGGCGGCAGCTCATGTCGCAGGCGTCAGTCGCGTTTTCCGAATCGGCGGGGCGCAAGCGGTGGCCGCGCTCGCCTATGGGACGGAAGGCATTCCTCGGGTGGACAAGATCGTTGGTCCCGGCAATATCTATGTGGCGACCGCAAAAAAGATGGTGTTTGGTGCGGTGGGTATCGATATGGTCGCCGGTCCATCGGAGATCTTGGTGATCGCCGATGGCGGAACTGATCCTGATTGGATGGCCATGGATTTATTCTCTCAAGCGGAACATGACGAGGATGCCCAGGCGATTTTGATCTGTCCCAGTGCGGCATATCTTGATCAGGTGGAAGCCAGCATCAATCGTCTTTTACCGGAGATGGCGCGAGCTGATGTGATCCGTGCGAGTCTGACGCGCCGAGGGGCCTTGGTGTTAGTCAAGGATCTTGAGCAGGCGGCTGATGTCGCCAACCGGATCGCGCCTGAACATCTCGAATTATCCGTTGAGGACCCCGAAGCCTTGGCCACAAAAATTCGTCATGCCGGGGCTATTTTTATGGGCAGGCATACCGCCGAGGCGCTGGGTGATTATTGCGCGGGCCCCAACCACGTGCTACCAACCGCCTCGACCGCAAGATTTTCTTCACCCTTGGGTGTTTATGATTTTCAAAAACGCTCCAGTGTTATTTTTTGTTCAAAAGAAGGGGCTCAAACGCTTGGCAGAACCGCGGCCACGCTGGCCCGTGGCGAAGGGCTTGATGCCCATGCAAGGTCGGCGGAATATCGATGTCAAGCCCTCCCGTGAGCGCTTCAAAACGGTTGCCTTTTGAGGTCTTAAGACCGGAGCTTCAGGCACTCAGCGCCTATCATGTTCCGGATTCTAAAGGTTATATTAAGCTGGATGCCATGGAAAACCCCTATGCCTGGCCCGAGGATATGGTCGATCGCTGGGTGAAGATGCTTCGCCATGCGGTTCCCAATCGTTATCCGGATCCTGCCTGCGAGCCTTTGAAAGAAGCCTTGAGACAATCGAGCAAAGTGCCCGCCGGCAAGGCATTGCTGTTGGGTAATGGTTCCGACGAAATCATCCAGATTTTATTGATGGCATTGAAGCCGGGCGCTGTGGTCATGGCTCCCGAGCCGACCTTTGTCATGTATCGGCAAATTGCGGTTAGTCTTGGCCTTGAGTTTGTGGGGGTCCCCCTCAATCCCAAGGATTTTTCTCTCGATGCTGCGGAATTCCTCAAGGCGATCGAAGCGCACCAGCCGGCCATGATTTTCCTGGCGTATCCCAATAATCCGACCGGCAATCTTTTTGACCATGCCGAGATCCTCCGTGTTCTTGAGGCTGCGCCGGGCTTGGTGGTGCTCGATGAGGCCTACGCCCCTTATGCTTCCTCGAGCTTTATGAGCGATTTATTAGCGCATGATCATCTTTTGGTGATGCGAACGCTCTCAAAGCTCGGACTTGCGGGGCTTCGTCTCGGTTTTCTTGCAGGGTCCCCGTCACTGATCAATGAATTCGAGAAGCTCAGACTCCCCTACAACATTAATGTGCTGACGCAGATGAGTGCGGAGTTTGCCCTTGCTGAATCCCATGTTTTTGAGGGACAAGTGGCGCAAATTCTTTCGGATCGAGTGGCTCTCGATAAGGCGCTTAGGGAATTATCGGCGGTGGAGGTCTTTGACAGTGAGGCGAATTTCATTTTAGTTCGTTTAAGGCGTCATGATCCGACGGAGGTTTTCATTGCGCTCAAATCCCGCGGCATCCTGATCAAGAACCTTCATCCTCAAGGGGGGCTCCTATGCGGTTGCCTTCGGATTACGGTTGGAACGCCCCTTGAAAATCAGCAATTCCTACACGCCTTCAAGGCCATTCTAGAAGAGCCACGCTAATCAGTCTCCTCGCGCCTCTTAGGGCGCCTGAGACCCTCCAATAGCGCGGTTTTTCTTGACCCTTGAGCCTTTCTGCACCAAAATCCCCACGCTGAAGCTAGATGGAAACACTGTGTTTCAAAGTTGAGCTTGCTGGGTGTTGTGAGGACCGCAGCGACCCTTAGAGCATCGAATTATCCCTGAAACGGAGTATCTGAATGATGAGTGGCGTCGATAACGAAAAACGCCGGTTCCTGACCCAGGCCGCCAGCGTGGTAGGTGCCGTTGGCGCAAGCTTTGTCGCCGTGCCGTTTGTTTCTTCGATGCGCCCTAGCGCCAAAGCCGAAGCGCTTGGGGCGCCGGTTGAGGTGGATATCGAAAAGCTTGAAGACGGCCAGCGTCTCGTTGTTCTTTGGCGCGGCAAGCCGGTGTGGATCCTCAAAAGGACTCAGGAAGCTTTAGCATCCTTAGTAGAACTTGACGCAGAGCTTTTGGATCCAAAATCTGAGAACTCCATTCAACCGGTCAACAGTCAGAATGAGGCGCGCTCAATCCGTCCTGAAATTCTCGTGGCCATTGGCGTTTGTACCCACTTGGGCTGTTCTCCTGTTTTTCGTCCGGAGGTTGCTCCTGCGGACCTCGGACCGGAATGGAAGGGAGGCTTCTTTTGTCCTTGCCACGGATCTAAATTTGATCTCGCGGGTCGCGTTTATAAGGGGGTTCCGGCTCCCGTGAACCTCGAAATCCCGCCCTATTATTTCGCCAGCGATAACCGGATTGTCGTCGGCCTCGAAGGAGAGCATGCATCATGAGTCAGAGGGGCAGGGGCGCATCGTTTCTGGAGTGGCTGGATGAACGTTTGCCGGTCGCCAAATTTCTTGAAGACCAGTTGCTCAAGTATTACGCACCGAAGAACTTTAACTTTCTTTATTTCTTTGGCTCTTTAGCGCTTTTGGTCTTGGTTAATCAGATTGTGACCGGGATCGTTTTGGCGATGCATTACAAGCCAGCGGCTGAGCTCGCTTTCGACTCGGTCGAATACATCATGCGTGATGTCAATTGGGGATGGCTGCTTCGCTATCTCCATTCGACCGGGGCATCTTTGTTTTTTGTCGTGATCTACATGCATATGTTTCGCGGCATTTTCTATGGTTCCTTCAAGAAGCCGCGAGAACTGCTGTGGCTGTTTGGTATGGTGATCTTTGTCTTATTGATGGCTGAAGCCTTTATGGGATACCTCTTACCATGGGGACAAATGTCCTATTGGGGTGCCCAGGTGATTATTTCGTTGTTTGGCGCCATCCCCGTGATTGGTGAGGACCTTGCGACCTGGATCCGTGGCGACTTCGTGATTGCCGATGCAACCCTCAACCGGTTCTTCGCCCTCCATGTGATTGCCGTTCCATTAGCCATTCTGGGCCTCGTGGTCCTTCACCTTGCGGCGCTTCGCACGGTGGGGTCCAACAATCCAGACGGTATTGAGATCAAGAAAAACCGAGATCTGGTGGGTATCCCGAAGGACGGTATTCCATTTCACCCCTACTACACGGTGAAGGATCTTTATGTCGCCGGTCTTTTTCTCACGATTTTCGCCTGGATCGTCTTTTACAGCCCAGAAATGGGGGGGCTGTTCCTTGAGCATCCGAACTTTGATCCGGCGGATCCGATGAAAACGCCTGAACACATTCAGCCGGTTTGGTACTTCACGCCGTTCTATTCCATTTTGAGAGCCATCCCAAGTAAATTGGGTGGGGTTGCCGGGATGGGTGCATCGATTGTCGTGTTGTTCCTCTTGCCTTGGCTTGATCGCTGCCCGGTGAAATCCATTCGTTACCGAAGCCCGCTGTTTAAGATCGCACTGACGGCCTTCATCATCAGCTTCCTGGGACTTGGGGTTCTCGGAACAAAGCCCGTCACCGAGACCTATACCTTGATGGCGCGTGGGTTTTCGGTGATTTATTTCAGCTTCTTCCTGCTTCTCCCCATCTTCTCATCGGTGGAAATCACCAAAGAGGTGCCACAGCGTTTGACCGAATCGGTCTTGCCCCTCGCGAAGCGCGAAGGCTTTCAGTGGCGGCTGATTGAGGAGGGCATTGCGGCGCTCCAGCATTCGCCGTTCTTTGAAACGATCAAGGGACTACTGTCTAAATTGCGCGGGAACCATCAGGGACGTTAAGCGGCATGAAAAAGGTACTGATTTTCTTTTGGTTGTGTGTGCTCCCGATGGCAAGCCTTGCTGAGTCGGGCGTTGAGATTGAACACGCTGATGCCGATGCCTTCAACCAGCTGTCTGTGATTCGTGGGGCGGGTTACTTTGGTCAATACTGCCTTGGCTGTCATGGCCTCAAGCAGATTCGGTACTCAAGGATTTCCAAAGATTTGAGGGTGAACGAAACCGTGATGCGCGACCTCATCCTGTTGGGTGATGCCAAGATCTATGACGTGGTGCGTTCGGCCATGCCGTTGGACAGTGCAACGCTCGCTTTTGGTGTTGCCCCACCGGATCTTTCGTTGGTTACCCGTTCTAGGGGCGCCAACTGGGTTTATACCTATCTCAAATCCTTCTATGAGGACCCCAAGCGTCCGTTTGGGGTCAATAATGCCCTGTTGCCGAATGTGGCTATGCCCAATGTGCTGTGGGAATTACAGGGGCCGCAGGTGGCCATAGAAGAACGGGTGGATGGCAAGCTCAAAGTCGTGGGGGTGGAGAGCCATGGTCAAGGTAAGCTCAATGAGCGGCAATTCGATCAAGTCGCCAATGATCTGGTGAACTTCCTCTCCTATGTCTCAGAGCCCTCGATTTTGCAGCGGGTCCCTCTTGGGAAATACGTCATCGCGTTCCTCCTGTTCCTGACCTACCTTTTCTATCGGTTGAAGAAGGAATACTGGAAGGATATCGATTAGACACCCAAAGCCATGGGCGTTTCGGCCCATCCTCTCAGGGCGGCGACGGCGCCCCTTAGAGGATGGGCCGCGTTGTCTTCGTTTTCTTCGTCCGCATCAAGATCTACAGATGAATTCCCTCAAACCCTACCTCATTCGGGCGATCTACGACTGGATCCTCGACAATAGCTTTACCCCTTTCATGCTGGCCGATGCCGCTATCGAGGGGGCTTTGGTCCCTGAGGCCTTTGTTGAAGATGGTCGAATCGTTTTGAATCTCCGCCCTGAAGCAGTCAAGTCGCTCGAGCTGGGTAATGACGTCATTACCTTCAGTGCGCGCTTTAGTGGGAAGCCGATGCAGGTCCATGTCCCCATTCGCGCGGTTCTCGCCCTCTATGCCCAGGAAAACGGGCGAGGGATGGTGTTCGATGAAGAAGAATCAGGTGATGACACGACGCCACCACCAAAGTCTCCGGTGACGGAGCCACCGAAAGCCCGCCCGGCCCTAAGGGTCGTCAAATAAGGGGGGGTTAGCCCCTTAGAGACCTTCTCCTTTGACGTTAAGGGGTGCAGGAGGGGCCCGTCAGGCTATTCAGCGTGCTGTCATAATGACAGACGATCGTCCAGGCAGGTTTCAAGCTGATGGTATTCGTTCTGATCGCCCAGAAGTCATAATCACCGCGCCGCCGGTCGCCGGTCGCATCAAGTTCTGTCCACCCCGTTCCCCCAAAAAAAGATTTGAGGTCTCACCCAGAAGGTCTTGGTCGCTTTTGATGACGGCTCTTTTTCGATAGCTGGCATTGAGGCCTGCAACAAAGGTGGCATCATAGGCCGCGATAGCGAAGGCATCCGGCAGTTCACCGGTCCGTTCAAAATAGCGTTTTGACAAGGCGTCCGCCCGATTTTTGGAAGCAGCGGAGAAGCCGAAATTGGGGTTGGGATAATCGGTGTCGCTCGCGAACTGAGCGGCGATCGGATCGCTCAAGAGGACCTGGCTGTTCGCCACCCCATCGCTCCCATACCAACGAATACTCTTGAGCGAAGGAGTCTTTGCGGCGACTCTCATGATGCTAGTGATCTCATCAAAGGAGGCGGCATAGATGGCGACGTTCTTGGTGGTGGCCCCGGGGGATGCGAGCGCTTCAAGCAGCTGCCGATTGACTTCAGCCACGATCGGGGTGAAGTCTTGTTGGTCATCGGTGGTGTAACGAATGCCATTCAGCATCTGTCCGCCGGACGCTGTGAATTGATTTTTCACGGAGTCATGGAGTCCGTTGTTACCGAGATCGTCGCGCCAGAGAGGAATCAGCGTCTTGATGCCCCGCGCCTTGAGGAGGGTCAAGAGCGCTTCTGCCTCATGGATGTCGTTAGGGACCATGCGGTAGATCCCATCCCCTGGCTTTCCAATTGAGGAGGCGGTACTCCCCTGGCTAATGATAGGGACCCTTCTCCTTGCAACCGACTCGATTAATGCCCCGACTTCACTGCTTGATTGGGGGCCCACCATGGAAACGGCCCCGGCGTGGACCAGCATCTGGTAACGATCGATCGCCAAATCAGGTTTTAGGGCCGTATCTTCGATCTGAAGCCTGATTCTGGCGCTGGACTGATGATCTTTGAGATACGCGTTGAGATCATCCCGGGCGAATTCCATCATCACTTGACTGGCCTTTCCAAGTGAAGACCAGTTGCCGGTCAGAGACAAGAGGCCACCGATCTTGATGGATTCGGCTTTGGCGCCAGTCATGCCGAGGACTATCAACAAAGTGGCGCCTACTATCAAAGCGCATGGGCTTCCAAGAGCTCGTGTCATGATCAATGGCATCGCTTTTTATCCCTAGGGTTTACTGGCCCTCGATAGTACCAGAAGCGACGATTCTCATCGTCCCTTTAGTGGGGTGTTTTTTTGACCTTGCAATAGGAAGACTGCCCCTTTAAAGTGACTTCTTGCTTTAAGGTGCCTGATCACGGATCGCGTTGGTCAGGTTAAACGGGAAGCCGGTCTATCAGGCGTTTTAAACGCAGTGATCAAGCCGGCGCTGCCCCCGCAACGGTAGGTGAGTCAAAAGACCCCCAAAAAGCCACTGTGCCTCGTGCATGGGAAGGCGGTGTCTTAGCGGATGCGCTGCTCACGAGCCCGGAGACCGGCCTTGAAGTCACCGACCGCTGCGGAGGGCATTCAGGTTGGCTGGCCTGCTGTACGCCTGCTGATCTTTCCTCTGCTGCACGCCCGCTAATCTGATCGTTTTGTCCACAGTGGCCTTTTCACGTGCCGTGAGCGGGTGTTGCCGCGGCTGGGTCCATGGACACGAACATGCGGCAGAGACGATTTTTTCTAGCCTTCATAGGCCTCTTTCCCCCTGCTCTTTATGCGGAGAGCGATTCTCAAAATTCCCTTGATCCGGTGGTCGTCACCGCAACCCGCAGCACCGTCAAGGAGTCTGCCTTAGGGAATACGGTGACGGTGATCACCGCCGAAGAAATTAAGGCACGAAGACTCAATAGTGTGTCGGATGTGCTTCGGGTCGTTCCGGGTCTTGATGTGGTCAGTGCCGGAGGCACCGGGCAACAGGTCTCGGTCTTTACCCGAGGCGCCAACTCCAACCAGACGCTGGTGTTGATCGACAACATCCAGATGAACGATCCCAGTAATCCCAATAATTCCTTTGATTTTGCCAACCTTCAGGTCGATAACATCGAACGGATTGAGATTCTTCGAGGCGCAGCCAGCGCCATGTGGGGTGCCGATGCGATGGGGGGGGTGATCCACATTATCACCAAGCATGGGAAAGGGGCGCCAACCTTCAGTGGCTTGGCCGAAGGGGGCAACTACAATACATGGAAAACCGGCGGGGGTCTCTCAGGCTCAGAAGATCGTCTTAATTACACGCTAAATGCGAGTCATCTCAGTAACCTAGGGGTTTCTGCTGCGGCCCAGTCGATGGGTAACCGTGAGCGAGATCTTTACCAGAATACGACGGTGCAAGGCCGCTTAGGCTATGAAGTGACCGATGACCTTGATCTTGATTGGACGCTTCGCTATAACGCCGCGGAGACCGGTCTCGATAACTGCGGCGGATCGGGCTATGTCAATTTCAATAAGCAATTTGTGCCCTGTGACAATCCGTTCTATTTTTCAGATACCAATCAGCTTTATACCCGCGGTCAAGCTCGGCTCTTTACATTGGATAATCTCTGGGAGCAGCGCTTTGGCGTCAACTACACCCTGAACGACCGCCAAACCCGCTACACGACAACCCCATCACCCAATTGGGTGCCTGCGACTTTGAATCAGGGTCAGCAGACCAAGGTCGAATGGCTTCACATTCTCCATCTCCATGAGACAGATACCCTGACGGGTGGGATCGAGGGCAAATTCGATACGCTCGATAATCAAAATGCCTATAGCCACGTTGTTTCCAGTATGACCAATGCAGGCTATTACCTTGAAAACCAGTTGGATTGGTTAGAGCGTTTCCACACCACGCTGGGTGGGCGTCTTGATGATAATAGTCTTTATGGCAGTCACCTCACCTGGCGGTACAACCAGAGTGTCGAGGTGCCAGAGCTTCAGCAACGGTTAAAGGCGAATGTGGGCACGGCGTTTAGGCCCCCCTCCCTGTGTGAGCTCAACAAGGCCTGTTATGGAAATCCAGATTTGAAGCCTGAGACCAGTCTCAATTGGGATGCAGGGCTTGAACAGGATCTTTTGGATAAGGCGGTCACTGGAGGCGTCTTGTACTTTGATAACCGATTCAGCAACTTGATCCAGTGGGATCCGAGTGCTAACGGTGGTCTTGGCAATGTCGAAAATGTCAGTTCGGCCGTTGCCCGCGGGATCGAAAGTTTCTTGGAATGGAAGCCCTGGGATGTCCTCGCTGTGAGGGCGAACTACACGTTTGATCAAACGCATGGGCTCTACAATTCAGCAACGGGTCAACAAACCAATGACGCGCTGCTCCTAAGGCCTAAGAACAAAGGTAATTTTGATATCGATTATCATGTCCTCCCTGACGTGACGACCCATCTCAATGTGCTAGTGGTTGGCAACCGAAGTTCCTTTGATGTGAATGGTGCGGTGGTCAATGTTCCAGGCTACGTTCTTGTCAACGTCTCAGGAAACTATGAGGTGACTCAGAACATCACCCTGTTTGCTCGCCTTGATAATCTTTTCAACAAGCAATACCAGCAGGTTTGGGGCTATGGGGCACTGGGATTTACTGGGATCGGCGGGGTCAACGTGACGTACGATTAAGAGGCGCTGGGAGAACTTTTGGATATCCCCTAGGTCTTTCTAGCGTGCCTTGAAGCAAAAATAATATGGTGAAAGAGGGAGAATCTTTACATGTCGTTCGATGGATCCTGTTTTAAAAAGCCAACCCCCGAAGAGCTTAAAAAAATGCTCACCGAAGAGCAGTTTCATGTGACCCAAGGGGAGGGTACGGAAAGACCGTTCCATAATCCCTACTGGGATCACCATGGGGAGGGGATCTATGTCGATGTCGTTTCTGGTGAGCCCTTGTTCAGTTCTCTTGATAAGTTTGATTCTGGAACCGGCTGGCCCAGTTTTACGCGGCCCGTCGAGGAAAAAAATATCGTGATGAACGTCGATCGCTCGCTGCTAAGGGTCCGAACAGAGGTCCGCAGCAAGCATGCAGATTCCCACCTCGGCCACGTCTTTGATGATGGTCCGATGCCAACCGGAAAACGTTATTGTATTAATTCAGCAGCCATCCGGTTCATCCCGAAAGTCGATATGGAGGCCGAGGGTTATGGATCCTTTTTGGCCTTATTGGAGGGCGAGGCATCAGCGGGTTGAGTCCTTATCCAAAGGCCTTAAACCCTCTCGCCAAGGATTTGATGCTGGAGACCACAGGAGAGGACGGAGCTTAAGGATAAGAAAAAGATTTTCATTAAAGGTCTCCTCGACGATCAATCCGCCCCCACCAATGCCCCGGGTTTGGTTATTATGATCCGTTGCGGTATTTTTAGAGTAGATCCTTATAGTGACCACCAATAGAACCAGAACCACCAAGGCCGTCGGTAAAACAACCCGCTCCATCCTCGCTGAGCGCGGTATCTTTTCTGTCGAAGAGCTAGCAAACGCGGATATTGAGCAGCTCATCAAGATCCCAGGTTTCGGAAAATCTAAGGCAACCCGCATGGTGCGCGCGGCCAAATACATGATTGGTGGCATTTTACGAACGGGTCCTGAGGATTCTGTGCTCTCAGATGCTGAGGAATTGGCGGGTTCTATTGATCTTGGGCGAGGTGACCTTTATATCAATCAGGAACTGAGCCTCCTCGAATTTAACCGTCGGGTTTTGGAGCAGGCCAAGGATCTCGGAACGCCACTCCTTGAGCGACTCAATTTCCTTTGTATTTCCTGTTCAAATCTTGATGAATTCTTCGAGGTCCGGGCTGCGGGCCTGATTCAGCGGGCAGATCTTGGTGCCACTCGGACTGAGCCTGACAACCTAACACCGCAGGAAACACTGAGCGCCATTGGTGCCAGTGCGCATGCTTTGGTTGCGGAGCAGTATCGGGTCCTCAATGACATTCTGCTCCCAGAGCTTGAGGCGCAAGAGATCCGATTTCTAAGGCGCAGTCAGTGGTCTGATCGCCAGCAGAATTGGCTAAAGACCTTCTTCGAAGAGCAGTTGCTGCCCATCTTGAGCCCTATTGGTCTTGATCCAGCGCATCCCTTTCCAAGGATTCTCAATAAAAGTCTCAACTTCATTATTTCGCTCTCCGGAAAGGATGCCTTTGGCCGCGAGATTGAACTGGCGATTCTCCAGGCCCCCCGGTCATTACCCAGAATTATCCAGTTACCCGCTGAAGCAACCGGGAGTGGTGCCAGTGACTTTGTCTTTCTCTCCTCGATCATTCATGCCTTTGTGGGTGAGCTATTTCATGGTGTCAAGGTCAAGGATCTCTATCAATTCCGCGTCACCCGGAACAGTGAGATGTATCTCGATGAGGAGGAAATCGATGACCTTCTCAGAGCGCTTGAAGGCGAGCTCAGTAGTCGCAACTATGGCGATGAAGTCCGCCTCGAAGTGGCGGATAACTGCCCGAAACACATCATTGATTACTTGTTGGGACAATTTGGTCTGACCCTCGATCGGCTCTATAAGGTCAATGGCCCGGTTAACCTCAGTCGAGTGCGCGAAGTCTACGATCTGATTGAGCGCCCTGAATTGAAGTATCCGGCATTCACTCCAGGGGGTCCTGTTGAGATGGCCGGTGGCCATGACCTTTTCGAAGTCATCAGAAAGCGCGATATTCTCCTCCATCACCCTTATGAGAGCTTCGCGCCCGTTGTGGAGTTGATTCGCCAGGCGGGTGAGGATCCCAATGTGGTCGCCATTAAGCAGACCCTTTATCGAACGGGGGCCAATTCGCCGATTGTTGATGCCTTATTGCGAGCGGCGAAGGCGGGGCGGGATGTGACCGTCGTCGTCGAGCTTCGGGCCCGTTTTGATGAAAAAGCGAATATTTCATTGGCCAATCGTTTGCAAGAGGCCGGGGTGCAGGTGGTCTATGGGATTGTTGGCTACAAGACCCATGGCAAGATGCTGTTGATCCTGCGTCGTGAGGATGGACACCTCCGCTATTACACGCACCTCGGTACCGGGAATTACCATCTCAAGACGGCCCGTCTCTATACCGACTATGGCCTCTTTAGTGCGGATCAGCCCTTAGGAGAAGATGTCCGTAAGGTCTTTGTTCAGCTGACCAGCCTTGGGAAGGTTGGTCGGCTGAATAAATTATTACAGGCCCCTTTCACTCTCCATCAGGGTTTGATTCGTAAAATTCAGCGCGAAACGGAACATGCCCTCGCGGGGAGGCCAGCGCGGATTATTGTCAAAGTCAATGCGGTGGCGGAGCCTTTGCTGATCCAGGCGCTTTATCGAGCTTCAATGGCAGGGGTTGAGATCAAACTGATTGTCCGCGGCATTTGCTGCCTTCGTCCGGGGGTGCCGGGAATCTCGGAAAACATTGAGGTCCGCTCGATTATCGGGCGTTTTCTTGAGCACAGTCGGGTCTATTATTTCGAAAATGATGGCGAGCCGGAAATTTTTGGGGCCAGCGCTGATTTTCTGGCGCGCAACATGTTCCGCCGCGTCGAGGCCTGCTTTCCCGTTATCCCCAAAAAACTGGCTGACCGAATGCGCGATGACCTTGAGGTTTATCTTAAAGATGATTCCAAGGCGTGGCTGTTAAAAGAGGATGGCACCTACGAGCGGGTTCGCCCTGAGGCGCACCCCTTCGAAGCACAATCGTTCCTTCTAGAGCAACTGAAGCGCTGATTTGGGGCCTTAAGGCCCTTCTGATCGCCTTTTTTTATTGGCGTTGTTCTTGCTTTAATATCCTTGTCGATACGCCGTATGGCGGGGTATCAGGTGTCAGGTTTTTCAAAACCCTGACAACGTATTGATTGAAATCCGTCCTAGAGAGATTAACTTCCCATGCTTGAAGCCTATCAGAACCATGTGGCCACCCGGGCCGCGGAGGGACTTGTTCCTGAACCCCTGAGCGCTGAGTGGACCAGTCTTCTGGTTGAACGCCTTCAGGATGCCACCCTTGATGACGGGGATGTCCTCCTTGATCTGTTGACCCACCGGGTTCCTGCCGGAGTGGATGAAGCGGCTTACATCAAGGCTGGATTTCTTGCCGCGATCGCCGCGGGTGAAGCGGTATCGCCCATGGTGACGCCAAAAAAGGCGGTTGAACTTTTGGGCACCATGCTCGGCGGCTATAACGTGGCGCCTCTCATTGAGGCACTTAAGAATCCAGAGCTCGCGGATGTGGCCGTCGAGGGTTTATCCCGCACCCTTCTTGTTTTTGACGCCTTCCACGACGTTAAGACCTTGGCCGATCAGGGGCTGATGGCCGCGCAGAAGGTTCTCGAATCGTGGGCGGCTGCAGAGTGGTTTACGGCCAGGCCCAAGGTGCCTGAGACGATCACGGTAACCGTCTTCAAAGTGCCCGGAGAAATCAATACCGATGATCTTTCGCCGGCTCAAGATGCCTGGTCGCGACCTGATATCCCGCTTCATGCGAAGGCGATGCTAAAGGTGCCTCGGGAGGGTGTAGAGCAGCCGGAGGCGCAGATTATGGCGCTGAAGGCCAAGGGCTTCGAAGTGGCGTTCGTTGGTGATGTGGTGGGGACAGGCTCGTCGCGTAAATCGGCGACGAATTCAGTCCTTTGGTACATCGGTCACGATATCCCTTATGTTCCTAATAAGCGGGATGGGGGCGTCTGTATCGGTGGCAAGATCGCTCCGATTTTCTTCAACACCATGGAGGATTCAGGGGCATTACCGATTGAGTGTGATGTTAACCGGCTGAAGACCGGGGATGTCATCGATATTAAACCCTATGCGGGACAGATTCTTGACCATGACAGCGGCGCATTGATCACCGACTTTGCCTTGAAGAATGAGATTCTTCTCGATGAAGTGCAGGCGGGTGGACGTATCCCCCTTATTATTGGGCGTGGGCTCACCGATCGCGCTAGAAAAGCGCTTGGTCTAGGCGTATCCGACGTCTTTAGACGGCCCCAGTTGCCGCCTGATAGTGGCAAGGGCTTTACGCTGGCCCAAAAGATGGTAGGTCGAGCGGCAGGGCTTAAGGGCGTGCGCCCTGGGGTCTATTGCGAACCCCATATGGCGACCGTTGGCTCACAAGATACGACGGGACCCATGACCCGGGATGAGCTTAAGGATCTTGCCTGCCTTGGATTCTCGGCGGATCTCGTTATGCAGTCATTCTGTCACACCGCGGCCTATCCAAAGCCGGTCGATGTTAAGGTGCATCACAGCCTTCCAGACTTCATCATGAACCGGGCCGGGGTGTCACTGCGTCCGGGTGATGGCATTATTCATTCTTGGCTCAACCGCATGCTGCTGCCAGATACCGTGGGCACCGGTGGGGATTCCCATACCCGCTTCCCGATAGGCATCTCGTTCCCTGCAGGTTCAGGGCTGGTGGCATTTGCGGCTGCAACCGGCGTGATGCCGCTTGATATGCCTGAATCCGTTTTGGTTCGATTCAAAGGCTCTCTGCAGCCGGGGATTACACTCCGCGATCTGGTTCACGCGATTCCTTATGCGGCTCTAAAGCGTGGGCTTTTGACGGTCGAAAAGAAAGGGAAGAAGAACGTTTTCAATGGCCGGATTCTTGAAATCGAAGGGCTTCCTGACCTTAAGGTCGAGCAGGCTTTTGAGTTGGCCGATGCCTCGGCCGAGCGTTCCGCTGCAGCGTGTACCGTCCGTCTTCATAAGGCCCCAGTGGCTGAATACCTCAGGTCCAATATCGTTCTCTTAAGGTGGATGATCCATGAGGGATATGGGGACGTCAGGACGCTTCAAAGACGTATTGAGGCGATGGAGGCATGGCTGTTGGCGCCCTCGCTTCTCGAGCCTGATACGGATGCTGAGTATGCCGAGATCATTGAGATTGATCTTGATGACATTAAGGAGCCTTTACTGTGTTGCCCGAATGACCCCGATGATGTCAAACCCCTTTCAGAGGTCGCCGGGGTGGCTATTGATGAAGTGTTCCTTGGATCCTGTATGACTAATATCGGTCATTTCAGAGCCGCGGGGCGGGTTCTTAATCAGTTTGGTCAGCAGGTGCCGGGTCGCCTTTGGGTGGTGCCCCCGACTCGAATGGATGAGGCGGAACTGACCGAGGAAGGTTATTACGGTATTTTTGGTAAGGCAGGTGCCCGCACCGAAGTGCCTGGCTGTTCGCTTTGTATGGGGAACCAGGCAAGAACTCAAGATGGAGCAACCGTGATCTCAACCTCCACTCGCAATTTCCCGAACCGGATGGGCGCAGGAACTCACGTTTATCTGGCCTCAGCAGAATTGGCCTCGGTGTGCTCGGTGCTAGGGAGAATCCCAGATCATAGCGAGTATATGAATTACATGGGGCAGCTCGCTGAGGTCGCCGATGAGACCTACCGTTACCTCAATTTCAATGAGATGCCCGCCTACAGTGACGTGTGATAACACCGCCTCCGTGATCGTGGGTGGTATCCCAACGGATAAAACAGTTCATCGAAAAGTGGAGGGCATCATCCTCTGTACTCCTTAGGGGGCTCCGTCCGGAGGTTCAGAAGGGGTTTATGGGCGTGCTCCAAGTGACTGGGATGGACTTGTTTTATTTCACCCATGGAGCCGCTCTCCATTATCATGACCGTCTTAGATGTGGAGAGGTGTCATGAGCTTAAGTTTTACGGCTTATCAGAAGGCCCGCCGGTTGCCGGATATCAGTTTTAACCAAATTCCTTCGATGTTGACTGATCCAGATGCCTTCATCTGGCTGACGATTAAGGATCCGACCCCAGCGCAACTGAAAAAAATTCAACAGCAGTTCAAGCTCCATGATTTGGCGGTCGAGGATGCAAGTTCTGCCCACCAACGGCCCAAGCTCGAGGCCTACGATGAAACGCTCTTTATGGCGCTTCATACGGCACGCCTTCGGAATGAGGTGATCACCACGGGAGAGCTCCATAGCTTTATCCATCGAAAATTCCTGATTCTAATCCAGCATGGCGGGACCTCGCGTTATGATCGGGTTCAGGCTCGCTGCGAAAATTCGCCAAAACTCTTTGAAAATGGGGTGGGTTTCGCGCTCTATGCGACCCTCGATTATTTGGTGGACCACTTCATTGTGATTGCCGGGCATCTTCAGAGTAAGCTCGATGAATTAGAGCGAGTGATCTTCGAGACGCAACTGGATGCGCCCTCCATCGAGGGGCTTTATGATCTCAAGCGTGAGGTCGCAAAACTTCACAATATGGCTGCGCCGATTGCGGCCATCTGTTCGGAATTAGAGCGCCTTCATCCGACCATCGCAACGCCCGAACTACATCCTTATTTTCGGGATATTGAGGATCATGTCGTACGAATTAACCGGGCGACTGTGATGTTGCGAGAAGCCCTCTCCGATGCCATGCAGGTGAATCTTGCCCTGGTGACCGTGAGGCAGAATGAGGTCGTCAAACGACTGGCGGGGTGGGGTGCGATCCTCGGTATCCCAACGATGGTTTTCAGTATGTACGGCATGAACTTTAAGCACATGCCTGAATATGACTGGACCTTAGGTTATCCCTTGACGCTCCTTTTAACGGCTTATGCCTGCCGGGCTCTTTACAAGCGGCTCAAGGATTCAAGCTGGCTCTAGGGTCTCAGAGGGAGACGGTGAGGCTAGTCACCCAGATTGGGTGATTGGTATGCCCCCTTGAGGCAACTGATGGAGGTTGTTTCAAAGGATCCATCAAGGCAAAGTGCCGTCAGCGTGCCCCCCCAAAGGCAACCTGTATCAAGACAGATGGTCTGATGGCTCCTGTGGAAGCCGAGGGTTGACCAGTGACCAAAAAGGATCGACTGATTCTGGCTTTGGCGATCTGGGTGCATAAACCAGGGGATGAGATCTTTGCGATGCGGGTTTGGCTCCCCTTTTTCTTTCAGAAGAACGCGGCCCTCGGGTGAACAAAAGCGAAGGCGCGTCAGGCAGTTGGTGATGAAACGGAGGCGATCGAAGCCTTTGAGATCTTCCTCCCACACATCCGGCTGATCGCCATACATGTGCCAGAGAAAATCCTGATAGGTAGGGCCTTGAAGGACCGTTTCGACTTCTTTTGAAAGATTGAGCGCATGTTGGGTCGTCCATTGCGGCGGTAAGCCCGCATGGACGAGATGCCATTCCTCCTGAGCGACCATCAGGGGAAGGTGGCGGAGCCATTGGAGAAGTTCTTCTCGATCGGGCGCCTCGAGGACATCACGAAAGGTATCCCGATGTTTGGTTCTTGAGATGCCTTCGGCGACCGCCAGGAGGTGAAGATCATGATTACCCAGAACAGCGGTGACGGCAGGGCCAAGTGCTTTGAGCGTCCTCAGGGTGGCCAACGATTTTGGTCCCCGGTTCACCAGATCCCCGGTTAACCAGATCTGATCTAAGGCGGGATCAAAGTGGATAGCCTCGAGGAGGGCCTCTAGTTCATCGTGGCAGCCCTGAACGTCTCCAATGGCATAACGAGCCAAGGCGGGTCTCAGTGAAGGGTTCTTGGAACGGCTAGGGTAAAGGCAGGAATTTTGGCGTCAAACAGCTCGCCTGACTCTGAGCGCATCTGATAGGCACCTTCCATGGTCCCAACCGGGGTTTCAATCATGGCGGCGCTGGTATAGCGAAAAGCATGTCCAGGCGGAATATGGGGGGTTTCACCCACGACCCCTGCACCCTGAACTTCCTGAATCTTGCCGTGGGCATCGGTGATCACCCAGTGTCTTGCGAGGAGGCGCGCAGCTTCCTCACTCTGATTGCTGATGGTGATGGTATAGGCAAAAACATAGCGCCCTGCCTCGGGTTGAGATTCCGATTCAAGGTAATCGATGTGCGTATCAATCTTGATTGCGTCTTTTGCGTTCATCATCGGTTCAGCGTTGAGATAACATCCAATCTTACAGGCGTATAGTCTAACCTTAAGCGAGGGTTTACAGGGGATCATTCGCCTCTGGGGGGCGGCATCCTTCATAATGTGAGGGTGGTCGGATAAAAATACAACAATTTGAGACAGGGGTTAGTGATGCACGTCCATATCATGGGAATTTGTGGCACCTTCATGGGAGGGCTTGCTCTCCTGGCCCGGGAGCTTGGGCATCAGGTAACGGGGTCTGACCAGAACGTCTACCCGCCGATGAGTACTCAGCTTGAGGCGGAGGGCATTACGCTGATGGCCGGCTATCTGCCTTCTAATCTCGATCCACGGCCTGATCTCGTTGTGGTGGGTAACGCGATTTCGAGGGGTAATCCTGAGCTTGAAGCGGTCCTCAATCTTGGTATTCCCTATGTCTCAGGCCCTGAGTGGCTCTATGACGAAGTGTTATTGCATAGCTGGGTGCTCGCTGTTGCTGGCACCCATGGGAAGACCACGACCACCAGCATGCTGGCCTTCATTCTCGAACATGCAGGCCTCCAGCCTGGATTTTTGATCGGTGGCGTTCCTTTGAACTTTGGGGTCTCGGCGCGCTTGGGTGGCGGCCAATTTTTTGTGGTTGAAGCCGATGAATACGACACGGCCTTTTTTGATAAACGATCAAAGTTCGTTCATTACCGGCCGCGAACACTGATCCTTAATAATCTCGAATTCGATCATGCGGATATCTTTCCGGATCTTCCCGCCATTCAGCGTCAGTTTCATCACCTCATGAGGACAGTCCCAGAGCGGGGCCTGATCATTTCGCCGACTTTCGAGCCTGCGCTGGATGAGGTTCTCCAGATGGGGTGCTGGACGCCGGTTGAACATACCGCTAAGGAAGGTTCAGGCATCGTGGCAACCTGGTCTTACCATCTCTTGGAAAAGGATGGCAGTCGTTTTGAAGTGATTCATGATGGTCAGCTTGCTGGGAGCGTGAGCTGGGGGCTAACCGGGCTCCACAATGTCCATAATGGCTTAGCAGCCATTGCAGCAGCCCATCATGCCGGCGTTTTCCCAGAGCGGGGCGCTGAAGCTTTGTCGAAATTTAAAAACGTGAAACGTCGGATGGAGGTTCGGGCGACCATTTCTGAGATCACCCTTTACGATGATTTTGCCCATCATCCAACCGCTATTACGACGACGCTTGAAGGGCTTCGCGCCCGTGTCGGTGATGCCCGCATTATTGCGGTCCTTGAGCCGCGCTCAAATACCATGCGGATGGGCGTTCATCGGAGTACGTTGGGTGATGCCCTTATCGCGGCGGATGTCGCTATGGTTTTTCAGCCTAAAGGACTTGACTGGAGCCTTGAGGAGGATCTTCCCCATGCTGATGTGTATAGATCGGTTGATGACATGGTGTTGGCCCTCAGAGACCTTGCGCTTCCGGGCGATCATATCCTCTTCATGAGTAATGGGGGCTTCGAGGATATTCATAGCAAACTTGAAACCGCCCTAAAGGAAAAATCCTTCTCATAACTCTCAGTACTGCCGGGAAGGAACGGCCACCTATGCAACAATCCGTATCCGTCGTTATCGTCAACTATAACGGGGGCCCACTCCTTTCGGAGTGTGTCCAATCCGTTCTTGATTCAACCGTTCCCGTGGAGGTGTTTGTTTCAGACAATGCCTCTAGAGACGCGAGCCTGATCGAGCTCCGGATGCGGTTAGGGAATGATCCTCGACTGACCATCATCGAGAATCCCACTAATCTTGGTTTTGCGAAGGCCAACAATCTAGCTTTCAGGCAAACCCGCTCGGGCTTTGTGCTTTTCCTGAATCCCGACTGCATTATCAAGCCCACCACGCTAGAACAGATGCTGACGCTTTTTTTCGAAGACCCTCAGGTCGGTATGGCCGGGTGCATGATCCGAAATCCCGATGGCACTGAGCAGCCTGGTTGCCGGCGCAATATCCCAACACCCTGGCGCACTTTTGTGCAGATCCTCGCTCTTGAAAATACGCGGTTTGTTAAAGGCGACGCCATCGCTTATCTCCATGTGGGCCAGCCTGTCCCAGAGAGCGCTATCACGATTGAAGCCATCTCTGGGGCGTTTATGCTGGTCCGCAGAAGTGCTCTTGATGTCGTCGGTCTGATGGATGAAGGGTATTTCATGCATTTTGAGGATCTCGATTGGTGCCTTCGCTTTAAACAAGCTGGCTGGAAGGTGCTCTTTGAACCTCGGGTTGAAATCGTGCATGTAGGCGGCGTTTGTACCGTATCAAGGCCCATCAGTGTCGAATTTCACAAGCATCTTGGCATGGCCCGCTTTTTCATCAAGTTCTTTAGGGATTTCAAGAGCCTGAGACTTTATCCCATCATCATGCCCGGCATCCTTGGCCGCTTCCTTTACCGAGCGATCGTCAATGGATTAGCGAATGTAGGGCTTTTCAAGCGGCGGTCCCCCCGAAAGCTGGCGCTTGAAATGGTCGAGCAGTTGCATCTGGTGCACCCTGAAAAGATCAACATTAAACCTCGACGCGTCGTGGTCACGGGGGCCACCAGTTTGATTGGAGATTACCTTCTCCCCATCCTCCTCCACCAGAATGATGAAGTTCATGCGGTGAGTCGAAGACCGCCAGATTACGGCAAAAGCGCGGGGATTTTTTGGCATCATGCTGATATTGCTTCGGATCTTCCTGAGGTGATCCGCGGCGCTGACGTGTTGATTCATCTGGCGCCACTTGCAAGCCTTCCCTTGATCATGCGTCGATTGGCGGATGAGGGGCCAAAACGGGTGATCGGATTTGGGTCCACGAGCCTCTTTACCAAGGCTAATTCGGCCTTAGAATCTGAGAGAAATCTGGTCAAAGGACTCGAGGATGCTGAATCACAGATCGCGATCTTAGGCCGCCAATATGGGATCCGTTGGACCATCTTCAGGCCAACCCTCGTTTATCATCTGGGTCGGGATAAGAATGTGACGACCATTGCGGCCTTCCTAAAACGATTTGGGTTTTTCCCGCTGGTCAACGGGGCCGTCGGCAAGCGGCAACCGGTTCATGCGGAGGATTTGGCAATGGCCGCATCCAAGGTGATTGATCATCGACAGGCCTTTGACAAGGCCTACAATCTCTCCGGGAGTGAGACCCTTCCCTACCGAGAGATGGTCGAAAGAATTGGGCATTGTCTTGGGCAGCGGGCGTTGATGGTGGATATCCCGTTACCGCTCCTTCAGGTCATCATTCTCCTGGCATCCATGATTCCCAAATATCAACATCTCAATACGGAAATGGCGACACGGGTCAATCTCGATATGTGCTTTGAGAATGAGGAGGCCCGAAACGATTTTGATTTTAACCCGCGCCCCTTCATGACGCCTCGAGGCTCTTAAAGGGAAGGGGCCTGCCTTCCCTTGAAGCGTTTATCAGAGGAGGTTCAGCCAGCCTTTCTCAGCTCTTTGGGGAGCGAGAAGACGACCTTCTCTTCGATGCCCTTAAATTCGACAGCGGTGTTGGCGCCCCAGTCTTTCAATTTGCTGATGACTTCGGAGACGAGGATTTCAGGTGCCGAGGCGCCTGCCGTGACGCCCACACAGCGGGCATTCTCCACCCATTCGCGCTGCATTTGGCTAGCATCATCGATCAGGTGAGAACTGCAGCCGAGCTTTTCGGCGATTTCCCGGAGGCGATTTGAGTTGGAGCTGTTGGGGGATCCGACGACCAAGATGACATCGCATTGATCAGCGAGTTTCTTGACGGCGTCCTGGCGATTTTGGGTCGCATAGCAGATATCGTCTTTCTTGGGCCCACAGATTTCCGGAAATTTGTTGCGAAGCGCATTGACCACCGCCTGAGTGTCATCAATGGAGAGGGTCGTCTGGGTGACCCAGGCTAGGCTTGAAGGATCCTTGACTTCCAAGGCTGCCACGTCCTCTGGTGATTCGACCAGGTAGATGCCGCCGGCTGGATTATCATATTGGCCCATGGTGCCTTCGACTTCAGGATGGCCGGCGTGGCCAATGAAGACAATTTCACGGCCCTGGCTGGCGTGGTGGTGCACCTCGATATGGACCTTGGTCACCAAGGGACACGTTGCATCAAACACCTGAAGACCGCGCTGCTGCGCTTCTTCTTGGATCGCCTTAGAGACGCCATGGGCGCTGAAAATCACGGTGGAGTTTTCAGGGACCTCCGACAATTCCTCCACAAAGACGGCTCCGCGAGCTCTTAATCCATCGACCACATACCGGTTGTGGACGACTTCATGGCGAACGTAGATGGGTGCGCCAAAAACTTCGATGGCCCGTTCGACAATGTCGATAGCCCGATCAACGCCGGCACAAAATCCGCGGGGATTGGAAAGGAGGATATCCATGGTGTGGTCTTCTCTGAGTAAATTACTTGGGAATTCTGTCATTTCTAGCCCCGGTAATCAATCGCGAGGCGGTAAGGAGGGGTTGCGCGCCGGTTCCCAGTGAAGGGGCGGTGCCTCGTCGGACTCGCCGAGGATGCGGCAGGCTACAAAGAGGAAATCTGATAAGCGGTTCAAGAACTCAAGGCCATAATTCGGGAGAGGTTCGAGACGGTTGAGGGTGACCGCGACGCGTTCAGCCTGACGGCAGCTGGTTCTCGCGAGATGGCCATAGGCGGCCACCCGGGTCCCGCCTGGAAGAATAAACTCCTTGAGGGGGGGCAGGCGGTCGTTGAAATGATCCAGCCAAGCCTCAAGCCAGAGGATGTGACTTTCCTTGATCGTTGAGCGACCTGGAATGCTGAGGTCACCACCAAGATCAAACAGCAGCTGCTGAATTTCTCCAAGGCAGCGGGCCAGATCCTCAGGGATGGATTCGGTCAGAACAAGACCAATACGGCTATTGAGTTCGTCTAGGTCGCCCATTAGGGCAATGCGTGGGGCATCTTTCTCAATTCTCGAACCATCGGCGAGACCAGTAGTGCCCTCATCGCCAGTCCGGGTATAGATTCGAGTGAGACGATGGCCCATCGTCAGATCAGCCGGTTGTCAGCAACGATAAGACCATCCTCGTCCGCATAGACATAGTGGCCAGACCTAAAGTTGACCCCAGCAAAGGTGATGAGGGCATCGCGATCGCCTGTTCCTTTTTGATGTGCCTTAAGGGGGTGGGTGTGCAAGGCGCGGATTCCGATCGGTAGTTTGTTGATTGCCACCGAGTCCGTTATACAGCCATAGACAATGACTCCCACCCATCCCTGGTCGCAGGCAAGGCGAGCGAGGGGGGCTTCTAATAGGGCGCATCGATGGGAGCCGCCGCCGTCAATCACCAGGACACCTTCCGAGGCCTTTTCCTCAAGAATCTTCCGAATCAGGACATTATCCTCAAAGACTTTGACGGTAGTCACGCGCCCTGAAAAGCTCGAATGGGCTCCAAAAGCTTGAAAGGCAGGTTCAGCAATCTGAAGATGTTGAGTCTTTAAAAATTGATCGCAGAGCTCTGAAGTTTTAAAGGTCATAGGGGTGACTCCTGTTAGGGTTCCGTCATGCACCGGCGATGTTCCGACAAGCAAATGGGGCCATGCGTTCCCTTCTTTAGAGGTAGCGGGCAATCAAGCCCCGTTCAGCGCCAGCGACGGGCAAGGGCACGCGAACCTCCCAACCACTTCCCGGCGCTTCCTCAAGGGGACTTCCCTTGCTGTCGATCATGGTCTCAAGAATCAGGTCCTGATTGCCCTCTGGGAGGATCAATTCAAGTCGGTCACCGATCCGAAATTTGTTCTTGACTAAGATCTCGGCCATTTGGGTTTCGGGATTGAAGCCCGTAATTTCGCCGACAAATTGCTGCTGATGACTGCTGGAATGGCCCTGGATATAGTTCTGGTATTCGTGCGTGTGATGACGCTGATAAAAGCCATCGGTGTAGCCGCGCTGGGCGAGGTTTTCGAGTTTGCCGATCAAGCTCGGGTCAAAGTCACGGCCAGCCACGGCATCATCAATGGCTTTTCGGTAGAGCTGGGCGGTACGGGCGACATAATAGAACGACTTGGTGCGGCCTTCGATCTTGAGACTATCGACACCGATTTCGGTGAGTTTCTGAATATGCTCGATGGCCCGAAGGTCCTTCGAATTCATGATGTAAGTCCCGTGTTCATCTTCCATGACGGGCATCAGTTCACCCGGACGATTCTCTTCCTCTAGGAAGTAAACCTCATCCGCTAAAGGATGCCGTTGCTGATCGCCGCAGTCGGTGAGGCCCCCGTTGAGATCGTTCAGGGAGAGCTTCAATTGGCCCGGAACAAAATCACCTTCGGCATTCTCTGTGGCAGGCTGGACATCGTATTTCCAGCGGCAGGAGTTGGTGCAGGTCCCTTGATTGGGGTCTCGGTGATTAAAGTAACCTGAGAGGAGGCAGCGTCCTGAGTAGGCGATACAGAGGGCTCCATGGACAAAGACCTCAAGTTCCATATCAGGGCACTCTTGGCGAATTTCAGCAATTTCCTCAAGCGAGAGTTCCCTTGACAGGATGATGCGACGAATACCGAGCTGCTGCCAGAACCTGACGGCGGCATAGTTGACGGTATTAGCCTGGACCGACAAGTGAATGGGCAGTTCCGGCCACGCTTCTCGGGCAAGCATGATGAGCCCGGGATCGGCCATGATGAGGGCGTCGGGACCCATGGCGACAATGGGCGCAAGATCTCTGATAAACGTTCTGATCTTGCGATTATGCGGCAGCACGTTGGTGGCGAGGAAAAAGGCTTTCCCAAGACGGTGGGCTTCCTCAATCCCAAGGGCGAGGTTTTGTTCCAGGAAGTCGTTGTTGCGAACCCTGAGGCTATATCGGGGGAGACCTGCATAGACCGCATCGGCGCCATAGGCGTAGGCATACCGCATATTTTTCAGCGTGCCTGCGGGGGACAGGAGTTCCGGTTTTTTCATGGCCATGGGGGAGAATGTTAGAATTACTGGAATATTACGCTTTTGTTGACTCTTTTGCTCAGGATTCCCTCCCCGTCATGAAAACCCACGAGGCCTTCAGAACCCTCAGGGACTGCATCGGTAATACCCCACTCGTTCGGTTGCAACGTTTACCGGGCGACACCAGCAACGTCATCCTGGCTAAATTGGAAGGCAACAACCCGGCAGGTTCCGTGAAGGATCGGCCGGCACTGAGTATGATCCAGCAGGCCGAGGCTCGCGGGGAAATCAGTCCGGGTGATCGCCTGATTGAGGCGACCAGCGGCAATACGGGTATCGCCCTCGCTATGGCGGCGGCGGTGATGGGTTATCGGATGACGTTGATTATGCCCGACAATATGAGCCTTGAGCGCCGTGCCTCGATGCGGGCCTTTGGTGCTGAAATTATCCTCACGCCGGCGACAGGCAGCATGGAAATGGCTATTGATCTGGCGCGGGAGATGGAGGGCCGTGGCGAAGGCCGAATTCTCGATCAATTTAAGAACCCTGACAATCCACGCGCCCACTTCGAAGGCACCGGCCCTGAGATCTGGCGCGATACCGATGGGCGAGTGACCCATTTTGTGAGCGCTATGGGTACCACTGGCACCATCATGGGCACTTCACGCTATCTCAAAGAGCAAAATCCCGACGTCAAGATCATCGGGGTTCAGCCGGCGGGAGATTCCAAGATTCCTGGCATCAGGCGGTGGCCAAAGGCCTACCTTCCTGCCATCTGTGATTTCAACCGGATCGATCGGATTCTTGATGTCGAACAGGTCGATGCCGAAGCGATGACCCGAGAACTGGCTATGAAGGAGGGGATCTTTGCCGGCGTCTCCTCAGGGGGCGCCGTTGCTGCCGCGTTGAGGATCTCTAGTGAGGTTCAAAACGCGATCATTGTCGCCATTATTTGTGATCGCGGTGATCGCTATCTTTCCACCGGGGTCTTTCCAGGATGAATCTTTAAGTTATGGCGATCAGACGTCAGCGAAAACCCCTCCCTCAGGATCCCGTTCGAGTGGAGATTGAGTCGTTAACTCATGATGGTCGGGGGATTGCCCGAATAGAAGGTATCCCGGTGTTCATCCATGGGGCCCTTCCTGGGGAGGAGGTCAGCTTCCTTTACACCGATCGCCGTCGTGATTTTAGAGAAGGCAAAACGTTGGAGGTTCATCGTGCGGCACCGCATCGGGTTGAACCGCCATGTCCAAGCTATGGAATCTGTGGTGGCTGCAGTTTTCAGCATGTTAGAGACGATGCTCAGATCGAAATAAAGCAGGCTCTCCTCGTTGAGCAATTTCATCGGGTGGCCAAATTGACCGACATCGCGCTGTTTGAGCCGATGACAGGTCCCGGTTGGGGGTATCGTCAGAAGGCGCGTCTTGGCGTCAAGTTTGTGATCAAGAAAGGGCGGGTTTTAGTGGGCTTTCGGGAGCGTTCCACTCCCTTTGTTGCGGATCTTCCAGGTTGTCCCGTGCTTGATCCAAGAGTGGGTACCCATTTTGAGGATTTGGCCAAACTGATCGAAGGTCTCAGTATTCGTGATCGGGTGCCCCAGATCGAGGTGGCCATGGGGGATACGGCCACGGCGCTGGTCTTTCGTATTCTGGAGGATTTGACGCCTTCGGATGAGGCGGCATTGATTGCCTTTGGACAGGAGTTTGATCTCGCTATAGAGGTCCAACGTCAAGGTCCCGAGTCGGTGCGAGCCCTTTACCGACCTCGGGATGAGGATCTTAGTTATGAGCTACCTGATGAGGGCATCCATTTCCGTTTCAAGTCGACCGATTTTACCCAGGTCAACATGGCCATCAACCGGAAGATGGTCGCTCGTGTGATGGCGCTTTTGGATCCTGGCCCCAACGATCGGGTGCTTGATCTTTTCTCAGGGATTGGCAATTTCACGTTGCCGCTTGCAAAACGGGTGCGTTCGGTCGTGGGCGTTGAGGGGAGTGAAACGGCGGTCCGACGAGCCCTTGAAAATGCCGAGAGTCATCAACTTCATAACATCGAATGCTATGCCCAGGATCTCACCAAGAGTCTTGCTGATTGTTCTTGGGCAAAGGGGCGGTTCGATAAACTCTTGCTGGATCCCTCGAGAGCCGGGGCCCTCGAGGTTCTGGACCACATCCCTGATTGGGCGCCGGAGCGGATTGTGTATGTGTCCTGTAATCCCTCAACGCTAGCCCGCGATGCCGGAATTCTGGTCCACCAGCAGGGTTATCGACTGGTGGGGGCAGGGGTTATGGACATGTTTCCACAGACCGCCCACGTCGAGTCGATTGCCGTGTTTGAACGCGCGTCCCCTTTAAGGTCTGGGTGATGGTTAAAGACTATCTTCATGTCGACATCGGCCGTCAGACCATGGATCTCTTAGAGGCCGGTGTTAAGGTTGCACATTGGCCCGTCTCGACAGCCAGAAACGGTGTAGGGGAGCGACGCGGCAGTGAATGTACGCCGAGAGGCTGGCACCAGATCCGGGCCAAAATTGGCGCTGGAGCACCCATCGGGTGCGTCTTTAACGGGCGTCGTCCAACGGGAGAAATCTATAGCCCTGAGCTTCTGGCAGAGAATCCCGGGCGGGATTTTATCCTGAGTCGGATCCTCTGGCTTTCGGGGCTTGAGCCGGGGTTTAATCGCTACGGGGAGGTCGATACTGCTTGGCGCTTTATCTATATTCATGGTTCCCCGGATGAGGGTGTTTCCGGGGAGGCTTTATCGCATGGATGTATTCGGATGCGGAGTCCCGATATCATGGCGCTTTTTGAGCGCATCCCTGTGGGTCTTCGAGTGCTGATCGAGCCTTGATCGACCGACTCATCATCTGGAGTAAATGCTTTGACGATATCGACCGACGACTCCACGTCCATGACCCCACTGGAGCGGCGCGCCAGCCTGTCGCTGGCGGCCATCTATATGCTGAGAATGCTTGGGATGTTCATGATCCTACCGGTCTTCTCGGTCATGGCCAGGGATCTTCCGGATGCCACACCGCTTCTGGTCGGGGTTGCCATCAGTGCTTACGGACTGACCCAAGCGCTGTTCCAGATTCCTTTTGGGATCTGGTCTGATCGACTGGGCAGGAAGCCGGTCATTACCTTTGGTCTTTTGCTGTTCGTGCTTGGGAGTGCTGTCGCAGCGCTTTCTGACACCTTGCTCGGTATCATCTTGGGTCGGGCCTTGCAGGGGGCGGGAGCGGTTGCCGCGGTGGTGATGGCGCTCGCTGCCGATTTGACCCGTGAAGAACACCGCACCAAAGCGATGGCGCTGATTGGTATTAGTATCGGTCTCTCCTTTGCTATCTCCATGGTTCTTGGCCCTGTGCTGTCCAATTGGATGGGGCTCAAGGGCTTATTCTGGCTCATCACGGGCCTTGCCATTCTTAGTATCGTCGTTCTCCACGTTGTGGTGCCAACCCCCGAAGTCAGCCGATTTCATCGAGACGCCCAGTTGAGGACCGGCTCGGTTCGGAGAGTGTTTGGCAACCAGGAACTGTTACGCCTTGATGTCGGTATTTTTTCTCTGCACCTGATTCTGACTGCAACCTTCGTGGTGCTGCCGCTGGTCTTGAGGGATCAGTTAGAGCTCCCGACCGAGGATCATTGGACGCTCTATCTCCCCGTTTTCATTCTGGCGATTTTGACGATGGTGCCGTTCGTTATCCTCGCTGAAAAGAAGCGCAAGATGAAGCCCGTCTTTGTCGGTTTTATTGGTTTGGTGGCCCTTTCAGACCTTGGTTTTGCCCTGGTGGCGGATGGTTTTATAGCTGTCTTCATGCTGTTGTATGTTTTTTTTACAGGCTTTAATCTCCTCGAGGCGACCCTGCCGTCGATGGTCTCAAAGATTGCGCCCCCGGACCTCAAAGGGACCGCGATGGGTGTTTATTCCACGGCTCAGTTTCTTGGGGCTTTCGTTGGGGGAACCGGTGCCGGCTATATCCATGGGCATTGGGGTATCCTGCCGGTTTTTTATGCCTGCGCTCTGGTGGCTTTGGGTTGGTTTCTGGTGGCGCTGTTCATGAAACCGCCACGCCATGTCAGTAGTTTATTGATCAATATCGAGGATATACCGATCAGTAAGGCCAAAGGACTGGCGGCGGAGCTTCCAAAAATTGCGGGGATCGTCGAGTCTGTGGTGGTGGCGGAGGAGGGGGTGGCCTATCTGAAGGTCGATAAACAGCACCTTGATCAGGCAGCATTAAATGCTTGTCTTTTAAATGCGAGAGCCCATGACTAAGAAAGGTGCCTTCAAATATCTCGCTTCACAGAGGGGGTTGTTCGGCGGATGAAGCTGGGTTGTGGCACCTTGATCCTCTTGTTTTTAATGATTGCCACGCTGGGGAAATGGTTACCCCATGGTGAGCGGAATGCGCCCCCAAAGTCACCCGGCACCCCACCTGATCTCGCGCGCCATGCCCCGTCCGCCTCCGGCGCCAAAGTCACGCCCCCGGCTGTTGTCCCCTCAAAGCGCCTGGAGTCTCCCGCTAAGGGGGATGAGACGCTGGCCGAGATGATGGCTAAAGCGACCACCCTGCTGCGGGATGTTGAACATTGGGTGTCTGAATCAGCCAAAAAGGCTGAAACGATCTCCCCCCTTCCAAAGGCGATGGATTCCCCGCCAAAGCCTCCGACCGCGGCAAAGCCTAGTTCAGCGCCAGTGACCCCATCGGCCCCTCCTATCGAACCCGCGAAGGTGTCGAAAGTGGCTCCTCACCCGGTCATAGCTCCCGCCGTAGCTTCTTCCAAAGAACCCAATAAACCCCCCGCGAGAGTCGCTGAAGCAGGAAAGGACCTCGTTTTTAATAGCCCCTGGAATCAGTCGGTTGATCAAGTGGAGCGTTACCTCAAGCATCACACCCACGATGCCGCCTCGATGTCGATTCTCGAATGGGGTCGGGTCGAGGTGACGGAGGCGGGTTATCAGGTCCGCTGCGGTTTTAAATCGCGGAATGTCCTCGGTAAATGGACCAGCCAGAACAAACTGTTCGTTTTGAATCGAAGTGGCGAGGTGGTTGATGTCAGGGATTAAATGTCGACGATGTTCAGAACTGAAAGCCGCTTACGCTTCAGGAAAAGGGCCGCTCAGGAGGCCGTCAAGCTCGCCCTGACGTTCGAGGTGGTGTAAGTCATCGAAGCCCCCCACGTGCACATCACCAATAAAAATTTGGGGCACAGTGCGCCTTTGTGTGGATGTCATCATCTCCTCTCGAAGCTTGGGGTCAAGATCGATGCGAAGTTTCTCAATCGTCGTCACCCCTTTGGCTAACAGGAGCCTTTCGGCCATCTGACAATAGGGACAGATGGCCGTGCTATACATCCTAACGTGTTGCATTCTTCTCAAACCCTCTCTTCTAGACCGTTGAGAAACCATCAAACGGCGTACAATGCAGGAGCGCAAGGTCACCAACAACTAAAATTCTATCCGAGTGGTCGCCAGTATGAAAAATCCGCTGCATCGTCTTTTTGAGTATTTTTTGATCGGGGTCCTGGGTCTCCTGCCGATCGTGATTATTGTTCAGATCGTTCTTTGGATTGAGGGCTTCCTGCAGGATACTCTGGTCAGTCTTTATGGGCGTTATGAAAATATTCTGTTGCCCGTCATTTTGTTTTTCGTGGCGGTAGCCCTGGTGATCTATATCGGGTATCTCCTGAAACAGGATAAGGCGGATATCCTTTATTTCTTTGAAAAAATTATCAACCGCATTCCGGTGCTGGGCGTCATCTATCGGGTCTCTCAGAAGCTGCTCAAACTGTTTCATGATGACAGTGAGCAGAAGATTACCGATGCCGTCTTTATTGAATATCCCCGGGAGGGGCTGTGGGTGCCCGCCTACATCACTAACCGGATCGGTGAGATGGTGGTGGTCTATATTCCAACGTCTCCGAATCCAACCTCGGGATTTACCATCATCGTGCATGAATCTAAG
The DNA here is from genome assembly GCA_009922685.1 of Gammaproteobacteria bacterium. Taxonomy (GTDB): domain Bacteria; phylum Pseudomonadota; class Gammaproteobacteria; order Methylococcales; family Methylococcaceae; genus UBA6136. The sequence goes on from RFVA01000003.1 coordinate 83,118, forward strand.
GTGATGTCGGCCCCCCTGACCATTGAAGAGATTTCGTCCTTTATCATCAGTCTAGGCGCTGAATTTCCTCGATCTCAGGAGGTGATTAAGCTGATCCAGGGGCAGCGAAAATCAAGTTTTCCCTCCCTCACAGGCCCACTCTAAGAAGGGGCAGGGATCGCTGATCGCTGGTCAAGGGCGACCACTTCTCTGATAATAACGAATTAATTACTCTCTACTAGGCTGAGTTCTTTCATGAAAAAAACCATCATTTTGGCCGCAGCTTTGCTCTCGCTGGTGGCTTGCGCTAAACAAGAAAAGACCGGACTCCGTGAAGTGTTGATCGAACGTTTTAAGGATGATTCTGATCTCAAGGATTACAAGCTGGATCCCGCGGAAGTCGCAGACTGCGTGGTGGATGAAATTTCTGCAAGCCTTCCTGGTTTTTCAGGAGATCCCCGCCGGGCGCAGTTCTTTGAGGCTTACGAACACTTTCTCAATGTGAAATCTCAAGCCGATGCTGATCGGTCACTGAAGGAGTTTGAGCAGTTGTTCGGCTCGGCGCAGAACGCGCGTGTGGCAGCCACCAGTATTACCGACCATGTCATGACCTGCATGGGCAAGGCGATTGAAGGGGCAGGCACCGATGGCCATCGGGTCACTGCCCCCTTAGAAGGATCTGTTGCAGGTCCTTCAGATGAGGCGAAGCCAAGTTCTCAAGCCCCAAAATAAGCTTTCTTCCGCCTCTGAATGGTGCGTAGCGCCCCTTTATGGGCAGATGAGGCTCCTTGGATCGTCAGAGTGCCGCGGGTAAAAAGGCTTTTTATCCGGCGTGATTATTGCTAGCGTCGTAAGGATTGCAACAGTGAATGCTTGGCGGGACGGTGACTCCACCGTCTCTCCCCTTACAGGATGTCCTTCGAAGCGATGAATGCCAGTAACCTCTATGAGTCCCTCGAGCGGATCTCCAATCTGGTGCGGACCAGTGTTCGAAAAACAGGATTTGTTCACGGCCTTCAGCCGGTGCAGACCGAAGCGCTTCATTATCTGAGCCGCTGCAACCATTACAGCAACACTCCGGTGGCCGTCGCTGAATATCTGGGTCTGACCAAGGGTACCGTCTCACAGACCCTCGGTGTCCTGGTCCAAGATGGGTTCGTTAAAAAGACCATCGACCTGAAGGATCGTCGGGTGGTCCACCTTCAAGTGACCCCTCGAGGTGAAAAGGTTCTGAACGATTTGGTGCCACCACAGATATTGACAGCGGCTCTCGAGAGTCTTCCTGCTGAGATCAACGATCAAGTCGGATTCCTTCTGCAGCAGCTCCTCATCGCCCTGCAGCGGTCGAATGGTCTCAAGACTTTCGGCACCTGTAAAACCTGTCGTCATCACCGGATTGAAGAAAACGGTCTTAGGATGTGCGGTTTGACGGAGGAAATGCTGGCTGAAGCGGATGGAGAAAAGATCTGCCGCGAGCATGCCAGATCCTCCGTCGCCGCCTAAAAAAGGCGACGACGATCAGCGGGCGGAAATCTAAACCAGAATGCGCTCTATACCGCCCTGGTTGGCTTTTTTCACGTAATCCTCAAGCCATGTGGCCCCCAATTGATGTCGGGCTATTTCAACGACGATGTAGTCCGCCTCGAGCGCCTCAACATCATCCTCAAATCGATTGAGACCTTGGAGGCAAGAGGGGCAAGAGGTCAGAACCTTGACCGGCCCATCGAAACCATCCTGTCGCAGTGTCTGAGTGTCGCGCACCAGCTCTTCCTGCTTCCGAAACCTTATTTGAGTCGAGATGTCCGGGCGTGCAATAGCCAGAGTCCCTGATTCTCCGCAGCACCGTTCCGACTTTTCAATCGAACTACCGTCAGCCAATTGAATCAAGCTGTTGACGGTTTTCAAGGGTTCCCGTTGCTTCATCGGGGTATGGCAGGGGTCATGATAGACATAACGGGTTCCACTGATCCCTTCAAGTTTGACGCCTTTCTCAAGGAGAAACTCATGAATGTCGATGAGTCGACAATCGGGGAAGATTTTTTCAAATTCGTAGCCTTCGAGTTGATCGAGGCAAGTCCCGCAACTGACCACGACCGTCTTGATGTCGAGATAATTGAGCGTATTGGCGACCCGATGGAAAAGAACCCGATTGTCGGTCGTTATTTTGTCTGCCTTGTCTTCTTGGCCCGCGGCCCGCTGAGGGTAGCCACAGCAGAGGTAGCCCGGGGGCAGAACCGTCTGCACGCCGATATGGAACAACATCGCTTGGGTCGCCAGCCCGACTTGAGAAAAGAGACGCTCGGAGCCACAGCCTGGAAAATAGAACACCGCCTCTGAATCGACACGGGTGTTGCGAGGGTCCCGAATCACCGGCACGATTTGATGGTCTTCGATATCAAGAAGAGCTCTTGCCGTTTTTTTCGGCAAATTCCCTGGCATTTTCTTATTGATGAAATGAATCACCTGCTCACGCACGGGAGGGCGTCCGAGCGATGCCGGTGGATGAGCCGTTTGCGCCTTGGCTAGGGGCTTTAAGAGGACGTTGGCCATTCGTTGTCCTTTGTAGCCGATGTCCATCATCAGTGTTCGCAAGCCCTTGATGGTGCCAGGTCGAGTGGCATTCAGGAACAGCATGGCGGCCTCTTTCCCGGGATTGAAGCTTTGCTTGCCCATTTTCCTTAAGAGATTTCGCATGTTCATCGAAACATCCCCAAAATCGATATCGACTGGGCAGGGATTGAAGCATTTGTGACACACGGTGCAGTGATCAGCGACGTCTTCGAATTCTTTCCAATGGGTGATGGAGACGCCGCGCCGGGTCTGTTCTTCGTAGAGAAAAGCCTCGATGAGAAGCGACGTTGCAAGAATTTTATCGCGGGGGGAGTAAGGCAGATTGGCCCGTGGCACATGGGTTGCACAGACCGGCTTGCATTTGCCGCAGCGGAGACAGTCCTTGACCGAATCGGCAATGGCCCCGATATCACTTTGTTGCATGATCAGTGACTCGAACCCCATGAGGCTGAATGAGGGAGTGTAGGCTTTTGAAAGGTCTGCACCCGGCATCAGTTTGCCGCGGTTGAAATGGCCCTCTGGATCGACTTTCTCCTTATAGGCGTGAAAAGGGGCGACCTCTTCCGCCGAGAGAAATTCATATTTGGTGATTCCAATCCCATGCTCACCTGAAATGACGCCCCCCAGCGAGCGTGCGAGTGCCATGATTCGACTGACCGTTGCATTGGCTTCTTGCAGCATGTCGTAATGATCGGAGTTCACGGGCAGATTGGTGTGGACATTGCCATCACCGGCGTGCATGTGAAGGGCGATAAACACCCGGCCGCGGAGGATGTCCTTATGGATCCCATCCAAGCGCTCAAGGAGAGGTTTGAAATGATCTCCTTTGAAGATGGCTCGAAGCGGGGCTCTCAGCTCCTCTTTGTAAGAGATTCTGATCGAATGATCCTGCAGTCGATGAAACAGGGTGGGGCTTGGGGTACGGTTGGTGAACGGGCCTTTTTCAATGCCGAGTTCCTCGAAGAAAGGCTCAGCCTGATCAAGCGCATCGTCAAGGTGATCCGCAATCCACTGCCATCGGGTCGCTACCTGATGGAGGGTCTCCATTGCGCGTTGTTGACGCTCGCCAATGATCGACTCTCGATCGATGCCTTCTTCGAAGGCCCTTAAGGGGAGTTCGCCTTCAAGAGCGGCTTCAAACGCTTCGATGAGGCGGAGCTTATTTTTAAGGGAGAGTTCGATATTGAAGCGTTCGATACCGTCACAGTATTCCCCCATCCTAGGAAGCGGGATGACGACGTCCTCGTTGATTTTAAAAGCGTTGGTATGACGGGCGATAGCCGCGGTCCGGGCTCGGTCGAGCCAGAATGTTTTACGGGTCTCTTGGCTGATAGCCACGAAACCCTCACCACCCCGAGCATTGCAGAATCGGATCACTTCGCTGGTGGCCCTTGCGACCGCATCCTCGTCGTCACCCACAATGTCGCCGATCAGAACCATTTTTGGGCGCCCATGTTGTTTGGCCTTGGTTGCATAGCCCACGGCTTTCACATAGCGTTCATCCAAGTGCTCAAGGCCTGCGAGAAAGACCCTTGAGGCGCCCGATTTCGGGAGGGCGTCGAGATAATCCCTGATTTCAACGATGGCTGGGACGGCTTCACGAACCTGCCCGTAAAACTCAAGGCAGACCGTCCGGATCTGAGAGGGCATTTCATGGAGGATCCAGCGCGCCGACGTGATCATGCCGTCGCAGCCTTCCTTTTGGATGCCGGGAAGTCCTCCCAGGAACTTGTCAGTCACATCCTTGCCAAGCCCGGTCTTTCGAAAGCTATCGCCAGGCATCGAGAGGGTTTCCTCATCGATCAGGGTTTCGCCGTCGGGGCCGAAGCGCCGCAGTCGAAAGTGCACCATGGCTTCGAGGTGAATTTTGCCAAGATTATGATGTAATCGTTCGACCTCCAGCCAGTTGCCATCCGGCGTCACCATCCGCCAGGACAGGAGGTTGTCAAGAGCGGTCCCCCAGAGCACCGCTTTCTTGCCGCCGGCGTTCATGGCAATGTTGCCTCCAATACAGGAGGCATCGGCGGAGGTGGGATCACAGGCAAAGACGAGGCCCACTCGCTCAGCCGCTTCCATGGCCCGGCGGGTGACAACCCCTGCACCGGTCATCAGCACGGCCTTGGGTACGTGAGGGCCCTCCTTCTCGGGCGGCGTTTTGACCAGCCGCATATCCAGCAGTTTTTCGGTATTGATCACCGCGGAGAGCGGGTGGAGCGGTACCACGCCACCGGTATAACCGGTCCCGCCCCCGCGGGGGATGATGGTGAGTCCAAGGGCAATACAGTCACGGACCAGATGAGCGATTTCCCGTTCGTTCTCGGGATGAAGGACGACAAAAGGGTACTCCACGCGCCAATCGGTCGCGTCCGTCACATGGGTGACTCGAGCGTAGCCATCAAAACAGATATTGTCCTTGCGGGTATGCTGGGACAGGCGATGCAACACCTTGCGCCTAAACTGCCGGGTATGCTCTAGGCGCGCTTCAAAAGCACTGACGGCTTCGTGAGCACAATCGAGGAGCTTCTGGACTTTGAGGCTTCTTGCCGCATCTTGATTCGAGAGAGCGTCTCTGCGCTCCTGCATCTGTTGCAGACGGTGACGCAAGGCGTCTAGGAGGGCTTTGCGGCGGCCCGCGTTTTGAATGAGGTCATCTTCAAGGTAGGGGTTACGCTGGATCACCCAGATGTCCCCGAGCACCTCGTAGAGCATCCGAGCCGAGCGGCCGGTGATGCGTTCACTCCTAAGTTCTTGCAGCATCTCCCAGGCGGGTTCGCCGAGGAGGCGAATCACAATCTCTCGATCGGATAGCGAAGTGTAGTTGTAGGGGATTTCCCTGAGTCGATTGGACGTTTCAGGCGTCTTTTGCCCTTTAGCTTCGGGGGAGAGGTTTCCGCCGAAGCCTTGGCTGTCCCCTTGGGAGGGGATGATGTCGATGTCCAGAGGGGCTCTCCGCTCCGCGTTAAAAGAAATTGTTTTGGGCGAAATCAGAGGGCTTGTTCGCCGGTTTCGCTGGTTCTGATCCTGATCACTTGTTCTAAGTTACTGACAAAGATCTTGCCGTCACCAATCTTCCCGGTATTGGACGATTTGATGATGCACTCGATCGCTTGATCAAGGAGACTGTCGCTGACAGCGACCTCGACCTTCACCTTTGGGAGAAAGTCGACGACATATTCCGCCCCTCGGTAGAGTTCGGTATGCCCCTTTTGACGTCCAAAACCCTTCACCTCGGTCACCGTGATCCCGGTGATCCCAAGATCGGAAAGCGATTCCCTGACGTCATCGAGCTTAAACGGTTTGATGATGGCAGTGATCAGTTTCATGTGAACTCCGATGTGATGATGAGGAAGACGGGTATGCCCGTTGCCGCCGATTTTACAGGACTTTAAGGCTCAAATTCGAAGAAGCTTAAAAGCGCCTTAGTTGTCGAGTAAAAAGTCTTTCGCTTGATTGATTTTAGCCGCGAGATAATCAGAGCCTCCCCGGTCCGGATGAAGCTTTTGAATCAGTCGCCGGTGGGCGGTGATGATGGCCTCACGATCGGCTTGTGGCGGTAGCCCTAAGATCTCAAGCGCATCGGCTCGGGTCATTTTTAGATCCTGAGATCGGCTCTTTCTTCTTTGGAACTGGTCTTCCCAGTGGCTCCCGAAATGCCGTTCGATGTAGGCCTTTAAGAGGTGAGCGGAGGTCTCATCCTGCTGTTGATAACGCTCGTAAAGGGCGTGGAGATCTTCGATATGGAGTCGATCCAGCGAAAGCCCAGCGTGCTCTCCGGCAATGATTTCTCCTGTCAAGGTCCCTTTGGCGGTGTCAAGATGCATTCGAAGAAAAGTGGAATCGACGGTGGTACTCCCCTTGGACGATCCCCTGACTTCGGCCTCTGACCAGGGCTCCACCCGTCCTTGACGCCAACGCTCAAGCGCATTGGGAAGATGATGACGGATGATCGGGAGCAAAGAGGGCAGAATGCGCGTTACGGTCGCCACGAGGGCGGCAAGGACGGCAGCCAGTAAGGGAATCATGAACCCCAGTCGGCCGGTGAAAAGGAGGATAAGAACGAGGGCCAGACACAGAGCCGCCAAGGACTGCTGGGTCGGTGTCAACCTGGCAAGGCGTGTCTTTCGTAGGGGGGCCCTAAGGCTGATGACAGCCAGAAGGGCAAGGATCACAAATACCAGAAACGTCATGATCAAATCGGCCTTGAAAGCTTAGGGTGGTCCCCAATAGTGTGGACTCTTATCATGGCGCATTGGATGATTTAAGTCATCCAGCGTTCATTTCAGCGGGCCCCAGAGTATGGCTTTGATGGTGATGGTGCTTTCAAAGGAGCTGGATAATAATGTCGCTTCAATGGGACCTTAAGATCCCATGACCAAAAGAAAAATAACGAGAAAACGGAGGGGATCATTATGTCTAAACAGCCCATCAATCCTAAGGCGCTGTACGCCTTGATTGCCATCGTCGCCCTGATTTCTTTGATCAAGGCGTTGACGGGAGACGACGCCGGGCAGGTTCAGGTGCGAGCGCCTGTCACCAGCGGTCAGGGAGTCATCCTTGATAATCCGAATGGCGGTCTTTCCCATCTAACCGTATCACCGGGCCTCATGAATGCGACCGATTCAGAAGATGACAGCGATCAAAGTGTTTGTACGGTTCCTCCTGGGACGCACGGAATCGTTGAAGAGGAGCAGGTCGTTGGCTTGCTGCCCTTTGTGAAGGTCAAGATCATTGATGGCGAATGCCAAGGTCAGACCGGCTGGACATCGAAAATCAACCTCAAATGAGCCATTGGCAAAGGTCTAAAGGGATCGCAGCAGCGCCATCGGGCTGACTTCGGTGATCTTTCGGGTGCTTAAAAAGCCCGCGGCGGAGATCAAAAGTGCACCACCTAAAGGGGTTACTAGGAAAAAAACGCCATGGAAGTGGTAGGGAAGATCCATCACAGTGGTTGTGAGATAAAACACGATCAACTCCGTCGATAGAGCTGAAAAAAGACCGCACATCAGCCCTAAGGCCCCGAACTCTATGGCTTGGGCGCGCCGAAGGAGGCGTTTTCTTGCCCCGATGACCCGAAGGAGGGTGTCCTCATGAATCCGCTCATCAGACGTTGCCCGCACGGTGGCCAAAAGGACGGCCACTCCGGCTAGAAGCGCCATCAATAGGATGATTTCAATCGCTTTAGAGAGCTGCTGAAGGATCACGTTGAGTTGCTCTAGGAGTTTACTCACGTCCAGTAATGTGACCGCGGGGAAACGTTTGGCCAAAGCCCTTTTAACATCGTCCTGATGGGGGTCCAGATGGAAGCTCGTCAGCCAGGTTCTAGGGAAGGCATCGAGACGACCGCCGCCAAAGATCATGTAGAAGTTCGGGGTCATCCGATCCCATTCAAGGGCCCTGAGACTCCTCACGCGAGCGGTGAAGGGTTCGCCGGCGATATCGAAGGTTAACTGATCCCCTAGATGAAGTCCTAGACGACCGGCGAGCGCTTGTTCGACTGAAACGCCGGGTTCAGGGCCTTCATCAGGCCATCGACCTTCCACAATCCGATTGTCGGGGGGCAGTGTGTCCACGGCGGTTAGGCTTAATTCTCGATTGATCGACGCTTCAGCACGGGGATCATTCCGCGCTCGATCAAGAGCGGCGTCCTCATTGATCTTCGTCAGTCGACCTCTGATGACGGGATAAAGAGGACTGGGCGTCATCCCCGAAGCCGTCATGAATTCTCTAAAGCCGGGAAGGTCAGCATCAAAAAGGTTCAGCGCAAAATGGTTGGGTGCCGTCGCTGGGAGCTGCTGCTGCCAGTCGTTGATCAACTCTGTTCGAATGACCAAGATCAGTTCAAGCGCGATCAACGTGATACTGAAGACCACTATTTGGGTGACGGTCAATAGGGGAGTTCGAGACAGATGCTGGAATCCGAGGCGCGCTGAGAGGGACATCAAGGGGATCAAGCGACGGGTGGCTATAAGGCCGATATAGGCAAGACTCCCCATCACGAGGCAGAGGATGCCGCCGCCTCCAAAAAGACCGAGAACCATCCACCATGAGTCGCTGTGCCGGGACAGCAGCCAGCCGATCGTTATGCTGGCCGTCAAGTAGATGGGCCAGGGGCTCCCGGCAGGTTCAAGCTCGCGGCGGAGGACCCTTAAAGGGGGGAGTCGGCGAAGTCTTTGGATGATCGGTAGTGAAAAGCCAAAAAGAATCAGGAGCCCTGAACCGATCCCCATCAGGAAGGCGCCGCTCCCAGGATTCATCAGCGTTCCCGGTAAGAGGGGGCGCATCAGTGTCACCAAGAGCGACTCCAGAAGCCAGCCGAGGCCAGCAGCAGGGACGGAGACCACGAGACCGATCATGAGATATTCGAAGACTTGAAGAACCAGAATATCTCTCGAGGTGGCGCCATGACACTTCAGGATAGCGATCAGATCGTAATGTCGCCTCAGGTGCCGCCTCGTACTCATTGCAATGGCGACCCCTGCAAGAATGACTACAGCCACACTGCTTAAGCCAAGGTACTGTTTTGCCTTGCCGATCGCTTTACCGAGTTCTGGGCGGTCTTCATCGAGATCATTGAGATGCTGATCTTTCAAGAGCTGGGGTTTGAGCCATTGTTTAAAGGCCTTGAGCGCTTCTGGGTGGCCATTGAATACGGCGATGCGATGAACGTGACTACCGGGCTGGACGATATGGGTCGCCTCAAGGTCTATGGCGTTGATCAGAATACGGGGTGAGAGGCTGTAAATATCGCCGCGACGATCAGGTTCATAGGCGAGAATTCGGGTTATCTTAAAGGTCGCTTCTCCGACCGTCAGTGGGTCGCCTAGCGTGAGATGGAGGGCGCTTAGGATGGTCGATTCAACCCAGACTTCTTGAGGGCCCGGTATGTCACGAGTCTCCACAGCCGCCCCGTTCAGCGTTTCTCTTATCTTGAAGGTGCCCCGCAACGGGTAGTGGTCGGGAATGGCCTTGACGCCGGCTAGGAGCAGTTCATTTTGTTCGACCAGCATGCTCGAGAACTCAGTGGTCTCAGCGCTCTCGAGCCCTCGCCTTGAGGCTTCCTCAAGGATGGTGACAGCCAACGGCTGATGGCCACTCAGCGCGAGATCGCCGCCCATAAATTCTGCCGCAGCCTGAATCATGGTGCGATCGAGCCGATCCGCGAGCAAGTCGATGGCCGTTGTTGCACTGACCGCAATCAACAGGGACAGGGCAAGAATCAGTAGTTCGCCGCGACGTGCATCCCGGATAAGGAGTTTCAATGCCAGTGCAAAGAGGGTTTTCATACGGATTCATCGTGCATCACACGCCCCCCCTCGATGCCAATCACGCGCTGGCAGACACCGGCGAGTGATGGGTCATGGGTGACGAGGATGAGGGTCGTTTGGTGTTCACGATTGAGGGTCATGAGAAGGTCAATGACGCTTGCGCCGGTCTCCCGGTCGAGATTTCCCGTGGGTTCATCGGCGAAGAGGATGTCAGGAGCGCCCACAAAAGCCCTCGCTAAGGCGACACGTTGTTGTTCACCGCCTGAAAGTTGTCTTGGCGTATGGTGCAGCCTCTCTTTTAGGCCGACCTTTTCAAGGAGCGCTGTGGCTCTGGTTGCCGCCGTCTGATCACCGCGAAGTTCGAGCGGTAGCATCACGTTTTCGAGGGCTGAAAGATGTTGGATCAGCTGAAAGGATTGGAAGACAAACCCCACATGCTGTGCCCGAACCAGAGCCCTTTCATCCTCATCGAGTCGGGTTAGGTCATGGCCTTTGAGGACCACCTCGCCCGATGATGGCTGATCAAGGCCGGCGAGAATGCCAAGGAGGGTTGATTTCCCTGAGCCTGACGTGCCAGTGATCGCCACGGTCTCAGCGGGTTTGATCAAGAGGTTAACTGCTGTCAATATACAAAGTCTTCCGCTTGCGGTCTCGACCTCTTTGCTAAGATCGGTCGCCCTGATGGCTGGCGTTGCTTTGTGTTCTTGAGATGAAGCTTCCATGTGGTTTAGTGTTCGCGCATCGATTGGTTTTTTATTGATCACCAGCTCTTTCGTGACCTCTGCCGAAACCCTTCTGGTGGTGGGTGACAGCTTGAGTGCGGCCTACGGGCTTTCGAGTCCATCGCTTGGATGGGTGCATCTCCTCGCAGAAGATCTCACGCCACATGGCATCGCGGTCGTCAATGCGAGTATCTCGGGGGATACGACCGCTGGGGGGCTCCAAAGACTTGAGCCGCTCCTCGCCAAACATCACCCGGATCTCGTGGTCATTGAGCTCGGCGCCAATGATGGCCTTCGAGGTCTTCCCCCCAGCGAAACCGAGACCCATCTCCGCCAGATGATCGAGGCGGTCAAAGCGAAGGGGGGTCAGGTCTTGCTGCTCGGGATTCGGATTCCACCTAACTACGGCAAGCGGTTTGCGGATTTGTTCCAATCACTTTACCCGAAGCTGGCCCATGAGACGGGATCAGGGCTGGTTCCCTTTTTCCTTGAAGGGGTGGGGGGGCATGATGACATGATGCAAGCAGATGGCCTTCATCCTAATGAAAAGGCGCAACCCATTCTCAAAAGCAATGTCCTGTCAGGACTCAAAACCTTAGGGATCGGTATTGATTCAACACGTCAAGCGCCCCGCCACCGCTAGCCCTTTATTGTTCATTCGGAGATGATGCTGATGCTGCCTGCTGTTAATGACTTCTTAACTCGACTGGCGGCTGGTGAGCCGATTGAATTTCAAGACACCATGGCGCTGATCAATGAATGCTTTGACTATCAGCCCACGCATTTTGAGAATGGCTCTGAGGACGACCTGGTGGTGAATGAAGCTGGGGTGAATGAAGGCTCGTGCAAGATTTTTGCACTGGCCTCTCTTTTGTGTCTCGATCAGTCCCAGACGCTGGCCTTGTTCGGTCGCTATTACCGAGAGGATGTTTTAGGTCATCCCGAGGGGCAGGATCATCGCAACATCCGTTCCTTCATGATCTATGGATGGGCGGGCATCCACTTCAAAGGGGAAGCCCTTCTCCCTAAAGCCCCCCTTTCAACGGTTGAACCTGGTTGAATGCAGGAGGTCTGAAAGGCTCTCCTCTTAATTATTCACCGAAGACACCGCCGAACCCCGTCTCATGGAACCATCCCTGACCCATCAAACCATTGCGCTAGCGGGACTTGCTCAGTCTGTTCATCTGGTTCAACAGATTGCTAAACGCGGTCGAGCCGATGAGGAGGCGATGGCGCCTGTTATCGGGAGTGTTTTGATGGTCGATGCCGACAATATCGAGGCCGTTTATGGGGGTCTGATCGGTCTTAAACTGGGTTTTCGGACACTCATCCAGCAGCTCTCAGAACCGCGACAAGTGGATCCAGAGCTCGCTCGCTACGCTTCAACCCTCCTGTTTCTTGAGCGTGAGCTCCTTCAGCAGCCAGCAATGATTGAAGCCATCGGTAAGGCCATTCAAGAGGCGGTTCAAGCGCGTGATGAGACCGGGGCGCTGCTCGATAGTCAGGTTTTGGCTGCATTGGCCCGGGGCTATCTCGCCACAATCAGCACCCTGAAACCCAAGGTGATCGTTTCAGGAGAGCAACGCTTCCTCGCTGAGGCCCATCATGCAGACCGAATTCGGGCCCTTTTGCTCGCCGGGATCCGATCAGCCCTCTTGTGGCGTCAGGCCGGGGGCAGTCGTTGGAAAATTCTTTTCATCCGAGGCCGGATAAGATCTGAGGCAGAGCGCCTTTTGAAGGGCTCGTAACGGTTGCTTTAATCGGCCAATATTTTTTTAATCTACCCTTATGGAAAAGGGACTGATCAAGATGGATCAAGCAGCCAGGCGGTGCGGCACATCTATGGAGTGTCCAGGTGGTTGCCAGCAGTGATTCAAAAAGGGTATCGTCAGTGAAAAGGTTACAGATTTATGTGGGGTTTCCGAGGGGTCCCGCCGCGATCATTGAAGGCAATTTGGGCCATAGATTAGAGATATTTTCGGGCCGAAAATCGACGAATTTAGGGCCGGATCCTAGAGGTATTAGGCTGAAATATAAACCCTGTTAGATTTTGGTGTAACCCATGAATAATTCATTCAATAATATGACTCAAAAAACTTTAGTATTTTCTTGTCTATTTTCTTGTCTATTTTCTTTTATTTCTCTAGGTTTTTTTGGGCAACAGGCTTTCGCTGCGCCCCTGACAGCGCCAAAACACATTGCGGTGATCGATGCGGGTAGCAGCGGTACCCGCTTATATTTTTATGAACTCAAACCTGACGGTTCGATCAAGATAGAGCTATCGAACTTTGAATACAAAGATGAGGATGGTATTGATAACTTTGTCTGCGACACAAAACTTCCTCAAAAAGATGTTATGAAAGTAATCATCACACCACTTTTAACGAAACTAAAGGGGCAGGCGAACGCCATGAATCCTCCTGTTCCGGTTAAGTCCATAGAGGTTAACTTGCTCGCCACAGCGGGAATGCGGAGCCGAGAAAAAGCCTGTGAGAGCCTTTATCCTGGTCAGGGCGCAAATAAAGTGGCATCACTTTATCAGGTCATAAAAAATGGAATCACCAGTCAGGGTTTTCAGAAAGGCGAAGTAAGAACCAGCGATGGTAATAAGGAAGAGGGTGTTTGGACCTGGTTAAATCTGAATTATGTCTTGGGTAAGCTCGATAATAATCCTTTTGGTGATCTGGAGGTTGGCGGCTCATCAGCACAGATTGTCTTTCCCGTTGATCCTTTGAAGAATCCGGTTGACGAAACCAAAAATATTTATGCTGTCCGCTACAAGGGGCAAAACTATTCGGTCTTTTCAAAAAGCTACCTTGGCCTTGGACAGGATGATGCGCGAAAGTGGTTAAGAAACTCTACTGCCGCCCCGGAAGCATGTTGGGCAAAGGGATTCAACGCGGCTTCAGACCTTGGGGAAAAAGAGACTTCTTATAAGAAGATTTCTAAGAATGGCAATTTTGACTACACAACGTGCTCTGGTTATTTTCGCCAATACATCCAAGGCAAGATGGCTGAGCAGGGTGGAAGCCCCGAAGCTGGACGCAGTCTTGGGGACTTTGTAGGGCTAGACGGTGCATGGTATGCCTATGAGTACTTCCTCACTCCGCCGAATGATCTCCCTTCACAGCTGACGAGTGCCATTCCGGGACTTTGTGCTAATGCATCAAGCTTCGAAGGCATTGCTACAATCAATAATGTTCAAAACCAGTGTCCAAACGGAACCTACGTGACAAGTCTTATGTTCGATTCTGCCGGCCTCTTTAGTGGGTCGAACCGAAAAGTCACCGTTTCTCGATCGAATGATCGAACCGTGGTTATCAACGGAAACAATGTGAAGGAGCGTGAAATCACTTGGACTCGTGGCTACCTGCTTCAGCGCTACTTCGCGAATTAAGCCCCCGGCCCCATGCTGCAGACTGATCAATGCCTGCAGCATGGGGGTTGAATCCCTCAGGACCTGAACGTCTCCATCACTATGGCAAAAACATCAATCTTTCGGCTTCTTTTTTTGGTGCTCTTATTCGGCTACGGGGCTTTTTCTGGGGCGGCCGTCAAGGTGCAGATTCTTTCCTTCAATGACTTTCATGGGAATTTGGAACCGCCATCGGGTAGAGATGCCCGGATGATGTCGACCGAGGATCCTAGTCAGCAGGATCTGGGGGGGAGTGAATACCTCTCAACCACACTGTCCATTCTGAGACAAAAATCGAAGCATTCGATCACCGCGAGCGCCGGCGATCTCATCGGTGGCTCACCGCTATTATCCGGCATGTTCCATAACGAACCGACCGTGGAATCCATGGAGGCCATGAAGCTGGAGGTTTCTAGTGTTGGCAATCATGAATTTGACGAAGGGCTGACCGAACTCTTGCGCATGCAATACGGTGGCTGTCATCCAGAAGACGGCTGTTATTTCTCTGATCAACCCTATGACGGTGCGAACTTCCCTTATCTTGCAGCCAATGTGCTTTACAACCAGAGCGGGAAGACCATTCTGCCGCAAACCTGGATAAAGAAGGTCGGCGGTGTAAAGATCGGCTTCATTGGCATGACGTTGTCTGGAACACCGGCCTTAGTCTCTCAGAAGGGAATTCAAGGGCTTCGGTTTGAAAATGAGGTCATGGCGGCCAATCGCGCCGTGATGGCGCTTCGCAAAGAAAAAGTTCGAGCCATCGTTCTATTGATCCATGAAGGGGGTGCTCAAACGGGCACCTACAACAGTTGCGAAGGCATTTCAGGGCCTATCGCTGACTTGGCCGGCAAGCTACCTGCGGAAATCGATCTCATCGTCTCTGGGCATACCCACAGAGCCTATATCTGCATGCTCCCTGATCCCAATGGCAAATTACGGCACGTTACCTCAGCGTCCGCCTTTGGTCGCGCCGTGACTGAAACCTGGTTGACTGTTGATCAGCGAAGTCGAGATGTGATCAGAAGCAAGACAACATCCATTAATATTCCTGTGCTGCGCACGGTGGCGCGTGACCCCGCCTTAACCAAAGTGATTGATAAGTGGACGCCGCTCTATCGAGACAAGGCTTTTGAGGAAGTCGGCATCATTACTGGGAGCATCAACGGTTCTCCTGGACGCGATACCCCTTCTTCATTGGCTAACTTAGTCGCTGATTCGATGCTTGCCGCCACGTCCAAGGCACCCAACAATGCCCAGATCGCCTTCATCAATCAGGGCGGGCTCCCGAAGTTCCGCAGTTCCCTCACCGGTTTGGGGGTAAAGGAGGTTGGCGGTTCTATATGAATCAATAGGATACGCTTCTGTCCGGGGGCTTTTTCGGGATTCTTTGTAGTGTCACGCCATATGGCTTATGGCTATTGATAG
>RFVA01000021.1 GCA_009922685.1 Gammaproteobacteria bacterium
GGGCAGCGATCGCTGCCCTTTTGGTTCTTGTCTTGATTGCCGGCATTCGGCAAGGTCGAGACTAGATTTTTTCCTTGATGCGGGCGGCCTTACCGGTGCGATCCCGGAGGTAGTAAAGCTTGGCACGACGAACATCGCCCCGACGCTTGACCAGAATCTCCTGGACCTGAGGGCTGTAAGTCTGAAATACCCGCTCTACACCTTCCCCATGGGAGATCTTACGCACGGTGAATGCCGAGTGGTAACCCCGGTTACGCTTGGCAATCACGACGCCCTCATAAGCCTGGAGACGCTCGCGATTCCCTTCCTTGACGCGAACCTGAACGACAACCGTGTCGCCGGGGGCAAATGAAGGGATGGTCTTACCACCCATCCATTCGGTTTCGAGTTGCTGAATTATGTTTGACATCGGTTTTCTCTTTATCTCAAATCGTGATCGCTCAATCGTTCCTGTTCTAATTCGGCCAGCAGCAGACGTTGCTCCCGGTCGAGATCTGCCTTTTCGAGGAGATCGGGTCGCCGCAATCGGGTTCTCTCCAACGATTGCCGGAGCCGCCAGCGACGAATCGCCTCATGGTTACCAGATTGCAGTACCTCAGGGACCTCACGCCCCTCGATCCACTCGGGTCGGGTGTAATGAGGACAATCCAACAGCCCTTCCATGTGCGAATCCTGAAGCGCTGACTCGGCATGCCCGAGAACACCCGGGAGCAGTCGAACCACCGCATCGAACAACACCAAGGCAGGCAGTTCACCGCCACTCAGGACATAGTCGCCAATCGACCATTCCTCATCAATCTCAGCCTCTATGAGGCGTTCATCAATCCCCTCATATCGACCGGCCACGAGAATGAGTCGTGGACACTCCGAAAATTCAACGACCTGGCGCTGATTCAACAAACGCCCTTGTGGACTCAGATAAAGGGTCCTCGCCGGAATCTCTACATCGGCCCGAGCCGCGCGAATGGCGTCTCTCAAGGGCTCGAACTTCATCACCATGCCTGGACCACCCCCATAGGGCCGGTCATCGACCGTCCGATGACGGTCTTGAGCGTAATCTCTCGGGTCCCACAAGCGGAGATCCACGAGCCCCCGCTCAACCGCCCGGCCGGTCACTCCCGCCATCGCCATATCGACGACCCGGTCCGGGAACAGGCTCACGATATCAAATCGCATGCCGCCCTTTAGAATTCAGGATCCCAGTCAACGATCAGGAGACCCTCATCAAGCCTCACATCCTTCACGTACTGATCCATAACGAAGGGAATCAGTCGATCCCTATCGCCCTTCACTTCAAGCACATCGTTGGCGCCCGTCTCCATTAATCCGGCCACCCGCCCCAATTCAATTCCCTCACTGGTTTCGACCCGGAGTCCCATCAGGTCCGCCCAGTAAAAGGAGCCTTGGGGTGCCCGCGGGAACACATCCCGAGGAACCATCACTTTTGATCCGCGGAGGCTCAGGGCCTCATCACGGTTCGAAAAACCTTCGATGCGAACAACGACAGTACCTGCATGGGGCCTGCCTTCCACCACATCGACCACCCGCTGCTCTCCCCGGGATTCAAGCATCCACGGCGTGTAGCGGAGAATATTTGCCGGTGGGTCGGTAAACGACCTCACCTTGACCCAGCCCAGAACCCCAAAGGGCATCGTGAGCTCACCAACGATCACTAATCCGGACATCAAAGAACGCCCAGCCTGGTGATTTTAGGCAGCAACCGAACCCGCTTTCTTACGGAACTCTTTCAGCAGCGTCGTGACACGATCCGTGGTCTGTGCACCGTGACCCACCCAGTACTCGATGCGCGCTTCATTGAGCGAGAGCCGCTCCGCCTTTCCCGTTGCAATCGGGTTAAAAAACCCCAGACGCTCAATGTACCGACCATCACGCTTATTGCGGCTGTCAGTAACCACCACGTGGTAGAAAGGGCGTTTCTTTGCACCGCCACGGGATAAACGAATAGTGACCATCAGGACTCCTCAAACAAATACGGCACAGCCGAAAAATCCGGCCATTATAGGCATAAAACATAACAAGTAAAAGCCAAATCTCGCTATCGCGCATACTCGCGAACAAAAAAGCCCCTTACGGGGCTTCTGGTTTGGCTCTCAAAAGCCGGTTGGACCCGATCTTTCGATCGAAGACCCACCGCAGTGGTGGCGGAGAGAGAGGGATTCGAACCCTCGATAGAGTTATTAGCCCTATACTCCCTTAGCAGGGGAGCGCCTTCAGCCTCTCGGCCATCTCTCCTAAATCGTTGTGCTAACCCGCTATGGCTCGCGTCAGTCGGTCGAACTCTGGTTCGGATCCTCTTCAAGATCCGATTCACGCTTGATACGCTCGTAAATTTCTTCGCGGTGAACCGTCACGTTTTTTGGCGCGTTCACACCAATTCGGACCTGGTTACCCTTCACACCGAGTACGGTCACGGTGACTTCATCACCAATGATCAAAGTCTCTCCGACCCTACGAGTCAATATCAGCATAAAATCGTCCCTTACAGATCTCGCACTGAATGAAAGGAACCTCGCGAGAGATCGTGTCAATCCCTGTCACCATGCACCAAGGACCAAGCGAGGTGCAGGATTGTAGCACCTTGAAATCAGCCGGTCACGCTTTTGTTAGCTCGCAACCGGAGGATGATCGAGCTCGAAGGCCTCATGAAGGGCCCGCACAGCCAGCTCCAGATACTTCTCATCGATGACCACAGAAATCTTGATCTCGGAGGTCGAAATCATCTGGATATTGATCTTTTCATGCGCCAATGTCTCAAACATCTTAGCGGCAATCCCGGCATGGGAGCGCATCCCAACACCGACAATCGAGACCTTGACAATACCATCATTACTCTCGACTTGCCGGGCTTCCAGCTGCTGGCGAGTCGTTTCCAGAATGGCGAGTGCCTTGCCATAATCGGATCGATTTACCGTAAAAGTGAAATTGGTGGTCCCATCTTCCGCGACATTTTGCACGATCATGTCGACTTCGATGTTGGCCATAGCAATCGGACCGAGGATACGAGAAGCAATCCCCGGACGATCAGGCACGCCCAGTATCGTCAGTTTGGCCTCATCACGATTAAAGGCGATACCCGAAATCAGGGGCTTTTCCATGCTCTCATCCTCATAACTGATCAGGGTTCCCTCGCCCGGCTTGAAGCTTGAAAGAACCCTTAACGGAACGTTGTATTTGCCGGCGAATTCGACCGAACGAATCTGCAAGACCTTTGAACCAAGACTCGCCATCTCGAGCATTTCCTCAAAGGTAATCCGGTCAAGGCGGCGGGCCTTTGGTTCGATGCGAGGATCGGTGGTGTAGACCCCATCAACATCGGTATAGATCAGGCATTCCTCCGCTTTCAGCGCGGCGGCGAGCGCCACCGCGGTGGTGTCTGAGCCGCCACGACCGAGGGTGGTGATGTCACCCGCCCGGGTCACCCCCTGAAACCCTGCCACCACGACCACCTTCCCCTTTTGAAGATCCTGAAGAATCGGCTGCGTATCGATATTCATGATCCGCGCCTTGGTATGGGCCGTATCCGTCATGATGGAGACTTGGCTGCCGGTGTAAGACGTCGCAGGGCACCCTCTCTCGATCAATGCCATCGCCAAGAGAGCAATCGTGACCTGCTCCCCGGTCGACAAGAGAACATCAAGCTCCCTCTCATCCGGGGAGGCCTGAGCCTCCCGCGCTAAGGCTAAAAGTCGATTGGTCTCCCCGCTCATCGCCGAAACCACCACGACGATCGACTCACCGCGGGCTCTGGCCGCCATCACATGGTCAGCCACATGACGGATTCTCTCGACACTCCCAACGGAAGTCCCACCGTATTTATGAACAAAAAGCGCCATCGTCCTGCCCTACCGCATCCTTTCAGACCATTGCCTTTCGAACCCACTCCGCGACACCGCTCAACGCGCTGTCGAGATGGGTAGCATCCGTGCCGCCTGCCTGGGCCAGATCCGGACGACCACCGCCCTTACCGCCGACCTGAAGCGCCACCACGTTCACCAGATCGCCGGCCTTGACCTGATCAATCCGATCCTTAGAGACCCCAGCAATGAGGGTGACCTTGCCTTCGACCAGACCCCCTAACACCACGGCGGAACTCCCAAGCTTGGATCGGAGCTGATCCACCAATTCCCGCAACACCTTAGCATCCGCATCATCAATGCGGGCCGCCAAGACCTTGATCGAACCAAGATCGATCGCCTTGGCCAGCAGATCATCACTGGAGGCACTGGCCATCTTACCCTTCAATCGCTCAACTTCTTTTTCAAGCGTTTTGCTCTTCTCAAGAATCTGTTCTAACTTTTCTTCAAGCGATTCGCGCCCGGCTTTGATACGCTCCTGAATAGACCCGATCAGACGCTCATTGGACTTGACCCACTCGTAAGCGCCAAGCCCGGTGACCGCCTCCATCCGGCGGACGCCTGAGGCAACGCCGACCTCGCTGACGAGCTTGAAAAATCCGATATCGCCCGAGCGCTGGGCATGGGTACCGCCACAGAGCTCCGTCGAAAAATCGCCAATGCGAAGAACCCGAACCTCTTCGCCGTACTTTTCTCCGAAAAGGGCCATAGCGCCCACCTTCATCGCTTCATCACGCGCCATGACATCTGCCTGAATCCGGCTATTGATCCGGATCTGGTCGTTGACCATGCGTTCAATGCGGTCACATTCATCGGAAGTGACCGGTTCAAAATGGGAAAAATCAAAGCGGAGGCGTTGCGCAGTAACCTGAGAGCCTTTCTGGACGACATGGTCACCCAGAAGCGATCTCAAGGCCGCATGCAAAAGATGCGTCGCTGAATGGTTGAGGGCGATGGCCCGGCGATGATCGGCATTGACTTCGGCGCATACCTTAGTGCCCACCTGAAGCGTACCCGCCAGCAACGTGCCATGATGAAGAATGAGGTCAGAACCCTGTTTTTGTGTATCTTGGACTTCGAAGCGACTATCCGCTGTAAGGAGCGCCCCACGATCACCTGCTTGGCCGCCTGATTCTCCATAGAACGGGGTTTTTTCGAGCACCACGGTCGCTGTTTCGCCAGGCCCAACCGCATCGACCGAAACGCCGTCCCGATAGAGCCCGAGAATGACGCTCTCATCGGAGAGCTGCTCATAACCGGTAAATTGACACGAGGCATCGAGTTGAATCTCACTCGAGTAATCCACCGCAAAGTGACTCGCTGAACGGGCCCTTTCACGCTGCGCGTTCATGGCTTTTTCAAAACCCTCAAGATCTGGGGTAACGCCATGTTCACGAGCGATATCCGCAGTCAAATCCACCGGAAACCCGAAGGTGTCATACAGCTGAAAGACGATATCCCCTGGAATGACGCCCCCTGAGACTTTGGTGAGCTGGCCATCCAGAATTCGCATCCCTTGCTCCAAGGTTTCAGCGAAGCGCTCCTCCTCTTTTTTAAGGACCTGCTCCACCGTGCCCTTTGACGCAAGTAACTCCGGATAGGCCTCGGCCATCAGGACACAAAGAGGGTCAACCAACTTAAAGAAAAAGACTTCACGGATACCGAGCTTGTAGCCATGACGGATAGCCCGACGGATGATCCGTCGAAGCACATACCCCCGCCCTTCATTGCTTGGCAGAACGCCATCAGCGATCAAAAAGGAACAGGACCTGATGTGGTCGGCGAGAACTCTCAGGGAACTGTTGTCGGTCTTTTCAAGACCGGCAAGGCCGGCCGCCGCCTGAACCAGACCCCTAAAAAGATCGGTGTCGTAGTTGCTGTGAACGCCTTGGACAACCGCAGCGATCCGCTCAAGCCCCATACCGGTATCCACCGAGGGTTTGGGTAAGGGATGAAGGGTACCGTCCGCTGCTCGATCATACTGCATAAAGACCAGGTTCCAGATCTCGATGTAGCGGTCGCCATCCTCCTCCGGCGAACCCGGTGGCCCACCCGTGATATGGGGACCATGATCGTAGAAAATCTCCGTACAGGGACCACAAGGCCCCGTATCTCCCATACTCCAGAAGTTGTCTTTGCTGCCAATTCTAGAAAGACGGGAAGGATCCACCCCGATGACATTCAGCCAGATCGCCTCAGCTTCGGGATCCTGATCGTAGACCGTCACCCAAAGTCGCTCGGGAGCAATCGCCAGTTCCCCCGTCAAAAATTGCCAGGCAAAGCGGATCGCTTCTTCTTTGAAATAATCACCAAAGCTGAAATTGCCCAGCATTTCAAAGAAGGTGTGATGCCGAGCGGTATAGCCAACGTTTTCAAGATCATTATGCTTGCCGCCCGCCCTGACACACCGCTGCGAGGAGGCGGCCCTGACATAAGGACGCTCTTCCCGACCTAAAAAGACATCCTTGAACTGCACCATGCCAGCATTGGTAAAGAGGAGCGTGGGGTCATTGGCAGGGATGAGGGGGCTCGAAGCAACGCTCTGGTGTCCGCGTTGTTCAAAAAAAGTCAGAAATAAACTCCGCAATTCGGCGCTGGTCATGCTACAGCCGTTCTCTAATAGAAAAAATCAGTCCATTAATCGTTCCGCCCACCCGCCCGTAAATGACGGAAGAAGCGAACGATCTCCTCACCCGAAAAGCCCCGTCGGCGCAGAAAACGCTCCTGAGCCAACCGATCTTTCGAGGTTGCCGGGGCCTTCCCGGCATACTGCCGTTGATGGACCCGGCTGATCTCATCACGCCACTCACTCTCCTCGCCCTCTGGGAGAACCCAGCGATCGATATCGTGCTGACGGAGCTCCTGTCGGATCCGCAACGGGCCATAACCTTGGCGTCGCCGAGTGAGCGCTAACATCGTGGCGAAACGCTCATCGCTTTGGTAACCCAAGATGGCAAACTCTTTCACCACCTCGACCACTAAATCTTCAGCAAAATTCTTGCCGATCAGTTTTTGGCAAAGCTCCCTTGAGGAGTGTTCCCGCCGAGCGAGATAGCGCATGGCGGCACTTCGAATCTCCTGCCTCAAAGCCTCGCGATCAATCAGACGTCATCCTCAACGGGAACAGCCGCCGCACCAACGGGTCGACCCGCCGCCGAGGTGCCGAGTGATTTCTCGCGGATCTTCGCTTCAAGGGCTATCGCGATTTCAGGATGCTCCTTGAGGAAGGTCCTGACATTATCCTTGCCCTGTCCGATCCGCTCACCGGCATAGCTGTACCAAGAACCTGACTTTTGAACCAGCTCATGAGTCACACCGAGATCAACCAGCTCACCTTCACGGGAAACCCCTTCACCATAAATGATCTCGAATTCGGCATTCCTAAAGGGAGGGGCCACCTTATTTTTGACCACCTTGACCCGGGTTTCATTACCAATCACCTCATCACCCGCCTTAATGGCGCCCAGCCGACGAATATCAAGACGCACCGACGCATAGAACTTGAGCGCATTACCACCCGTCGTCGTTTCAGGGCTCCCAAACATGACCCCAATCTTCATGCGGATCTGATTGATGAAGATGACCAGCGTATTCGATCGCTTGATGTTGGCGGTCAGTTTTCTAAGGGCTTGGGACATCAATCGGGCTTGGAGACCGACATGAGAATCACCCATTTCACCCTCGATTTCAGCTCTAGGGGTGAGCGCCGCCACCGAGTCGACCACAACAATGTCAACGCCGCCAGAACGCACCAACATATCCACAATCTCAAGGGCCTGCTCCCCGGTATCGGGCTGTGAGACCAACAGTTCATCAAGATTGACGCCAATTTTTTCAGCGTAGCTCGGATCGAGAGCATGCTCGGCATCAATGAACGCAGCGACGCCCCCAAGCTTCTGCGCCTGCGCAATGACCTCGAGAGTCAACGTTGTTTTACCCGATGATTCAGGGCCATAGATTTCCACAATGCGGCCCCGGGGCAGGCCACCACAGCCGAGTGCGATATCCAGGGTCAAAGAGCCTGTAGGGACAATTTCAAGGTCTCGATTAGCGGGGGTATCCCCCATCCGCATGACCGTTCCCTTGCCGAACTGTTTCTCTATCTGAGAAAGAGCTGCACTCAACGCCTTTTGCTTGTTGTCATCCATAGGGGGGGTTCTAGGCCTCAGGGTAAGGGTCAATCCTTGATTATCTCATAGGCTCAGGCCCTCGGGATACCTTTCAAACGGCCGACTTTGTCGATCTTTATCGCTGGAGTTCAGGCAAGGAGGCCCTTAAGAGAGAACCCCGTCCTCATCATCTAAAAGCTGGATGAGTGCACCGATTGCGGTCACCACAGCTTGTTGCCTGACGGCTTGACGGTCGCCGTCAAAATTACGACAGAACGTGTGCACCGGATATGGCCGGTGGGCCAGCCCAAACCAGACCGTGCCGATTGGCTTATCGGGTGTTCCTCCCGTGGGGCCGGCGATCCCCGTGACCGCCACCGCGAGATCAGCCTGACTGCGATCAAGAGCACCGCCCACCATGGCGGCCACCACCGGCTCACTGACTGCGCCCCAATGAGCAATCAGCGATGGCTCGACGCCCAACATGTCGATCTTGGCCGCATTGCTATAGGTCACAAAGCCTCGATCAAACCACCGAGAGCTCCCAGGAACCGAGGTCAGCGCTTCAGCAATGCCACCCCCCGTACAGGACTCGGCCGTGACCAGTAGAATACCCCGATGCGTCAGGATTTTGGCCAATGGGATTACCCATCGATTCGTCTCATCGGTCACTGCCACGCGATACCTCCCATCAATCAACGTCCCTTTCACACTATCCGTCAAAGTCATTCCTCATGTCGAGCCTAGACTCTCCCAAAACGGCCCATACGCCGCTCATGCAGCAATATCTTCGCATCAAAGCCGAGCACCCGGAGCGCCTCTTGTTCTTTCGTATGGGTGATTTCTATGAGCTGTTCTATGACGATGCTCAACGCGCCGCGAAGCTCCTCGACATCACCTTGACCGCTCGGGGGGAATCTGCCGGGGCTCCGATTCCGATGGCCGGCCTCCCCTATCACGCTGCAGAGGGTTATCTAGCCCGACTGGTCCGGCTGGGTGAATCGGTGGCCATCTGCGAGCAGATCGGCGATCCCCAGCTAGCCAAAGGGCCCGTCGAACGCCGCGTGGTCCGTATCGTGACACCAGGAACCGTGACCGAGGAAGCCTTACTGGAAGATCGCCGGGATAACCTTCTCGTGGCCGTGGCAGCCACGGGATCCAGCCTCGGTCTTGCTGCCCTCGATCTTGCTGGGGGACGCTTTATCGTCGAACAACTCGCATCCATGGACACCCTCTTCAGCGAACTCGAGCGTCTGAATCCAGCGGAACTCCTCGTCAGTGAGGCGGAGGCGCTACCATCCGCCATCCTTCAGCGCCGAGGGACCACCCGCCGGCCCAGTTGGCATTTCGAAGCCGAAAGCGCGAGGCGCCTGTTGATTCGCCACTTCAATGTCCACGACCTCACCGCCTTTGGCTGTCAGAACATGCCAGCCACATTAGCTGCAGCCGGTGCCTTGCTGGAATACGTCAAGGAAACCCAACAATCTGCCTTACCCCATATTGAAGGGATGCGCCTTGAACGCCACGAAGATCTGATTGCCTTGGATGCGGCAAGCCGCCGCAACCTCGAACTGGATTATCACCCTTCGGGCCGCGTTGAATTGACGCTCTTCGGCGTCCTCGATCGCACGGTAACGGCGATGGGTGGCCGACTGCTGAGACGTTGGCTGCATCAACCGTTACGAGAACAAGGGATTTTGAGCGCCCGTCACGATGCGATCGATAGCCTTCTCGGGCAGGGGGCGATGGGAGGAGTCAGGGATCACCTAAGAGCCATAGGCGATATCGAACG
Organism: Gammaproteobacteria bacterium; assembly: GCA_009922685.1. GTDB lineage: Bacteria > Pseudomonadota > Gammaproteobacteria > Methylococcales > Methylococcaceae > UBA6136. The sequence continues at coordinate 9,777 of RFVA01000021.1, forward strand.
CATCGTCGCGCGGATTGCTTTGCGATCAGCCCGACCCCGGGATCTGGTCACCCTTCGCCTCGCCCTCGACGCGCTGCCGGCTTTTCAGACTCTTTTAACCCCTCTTGAGGCGCCGTTACTGCAAGATCTCAGAAGAGCCCTAGCCCCCCAAACTTTACTATTGGATCTTTTACAAAGAGCCATTATTGATCAGCCCCCTGTCCTCATTAGAGAGGGCGGCGTCATCCGAGAGGGATACCATCCAGAGCTCGACCAACTGAGGCGTTTGAGCTTACATCAGGACCAGTTTCTTCTCGATCTCGAACAGCGTGAACGCGAAAAAACGGGGCTTTCAAACCTCAAAGTGGGGTTCAATCGGGTGCAAGGCTTCTATCTTGAACTTTCAAGAACTCAGGCCGATCGCGTGCCCCAAGAGTACGTGAGACGCCAAACCCTGAAGGGCGTTGAGCGCTATATCACCCCCGAGCTCAAGGCCTTTGAAGAGCAGGTTTTAGGGGCTCGCGAGCGGGCTCTCGCTTTTGAGAAAACCCTCTGGGAGGCTCTCCTGGACCGATTGGCAGAGGACCTGATGGCACTCAAGCAGATCGGCGAGGGCCTGGCCGAACTGGACGTACTCGGAACGCTCGCAGAGCGCGCAGACAGCCTCAACTTCCATCGTCCCGACTTTACTCAGGAACCAGGGATTAGCATTAAAGGGGGACGCCACCCTGTGGTCGAAAGTGTCCTCGATCAGCCCTTTGTTCCGAATGACCTTGAACTCTCGCAGCAGCGGCGGATGCTGATCATCACCGGGCCTAATATGGGTGGAAAATCGACCTATATGCGACAGACTGCGGTCATTGTGCTTCTGGCGCACATAGGCTCCTTCGTCCCGGCAGAACAAGCGGTCATGGGACCCATTGACCGCATCTTCACCCGAATTGGCGCCTCAGATGATCTCGCCAATGGCCGCTCGACCTTCATGGTCGAAATGACCGAAACGGCTAACATCCTGCATCATGCCACACCCAGGAGTCTCGTCCTGATGGATGAAATAGGTCGAGGCACCAGCACCTTTGACGGCCTATCGCTCGCTTTCGCAACGGCCGAGCATCTCGCCCGAGTCACGGGATCAATGACCCTTTTTGCAACCCATTACTTTGAATTGATTCAGCTTCCAGAGGAGGTTCCTGAAGTGGCTAACGTCCACCTGGATGCCGCAGAGCACCATCAGGGCATTGTCTTTCTGCACGCGGTCAAAGAGGGTCCCGCCAACCAAAGCTATGGTCTTGAGGTCGCCGCCTTGGCGGGAGTCCCCAAAAGTGTCGTCAAAAAGGCGCGGGAGAAGCTCAGAGCCCTCGAAGCCCAGACCCTTCAGCGGCCGGTTGAGCCGCGCCAAGGACAACAGCTAGATCTTTTCAGGGATATGATCAAGGACCCCGCACTTCTCCTTCTTGATGCGGTGGATCCTGAAGAGATGACCCCAAGAGAAGCGCTGGATTTCTTGTTTGAGATGAAGGCCAAGCGAGGCTGACTCCGCCCCGTGTTTTTTTGGGGGCGAGGTCAGCCTGAGGGTGGGACAGAGGACTAGGGCGCCGCCGCTGGGTCAATTCCAGGGAGGCCTTCAGACTTTTCTTCAAGGATCTTGAGCAACTCCTTGGCCGGCACATAGCCCGGATAAATGGTGCCCTTTTCGGTCACGATCATGGGGGTCCCGTTAGCGCCCATGGCTGAGGCCAACGCCATATGGTCATCCACCGGATTCTTGCACTCTTTCCGCGCCAGATTCTCCCCATTCTTTGCTCGCGTCAGCGCCGCATTTCGATCCTTGGAGCACCACACCGTGACGGCCTTGTAATAGGAGTCGGTATCTTTTCCTGCGCGCGGGAAAAAGAGGTAACGGATTTCAATACCCTCGCGGAGATAGTCCTCCATTTCAGAGTGGAGTTTCCGGCAGTAACCACAATCGATATCGGTAAAGACGTAGACCACGTGCTTTTGGATCTTCGGCTTGAAAATGATCATGTTGTCGGTACCTATCTTCGCCAACGCCGACAGCCGGGCGCCCGATAACTTCTTTTCGGTCACATCCTCCCGCGTCTTCAGGTCAATCATTGCTCCCTGCATCAGATAATGACCATCTTCTGAGACATAAAACAGGCGCGTGCCAACCACCACTTCATACACCCCCTTGATGGGTGATTCGGCAACAGAGTCCGCCTTGAGGGTCGGTAACGCCAGCTTCAGGGCCGCTTCGACCGCCTTGGGATCGGCTTGAACCCATCCAGTAGTAAGAAGGAGGCCGATAAAGGCTCCAAGCAGTAATGACTTCATAAGTTACCCCAAGTAATGTGAATTAATTCGAAGCGAAAAGGCGGCCAATATCGAGATAGAAGCCCAACACCATCAGAAGAAGCAGGATCGCCATCCCCATCTGTTGAAAGCGAATTTGGGTCTTTTCATGAAGTGGACGACCCATGATCGCTTCTGCCCCATAGAACAGCAGATGCCCACCATCAAGGACCGGAATAGGCAACAGATTCAGGACCCCCAAACTGATACTGACGAGAGCTAAAAATTTGAGGAACTGGATCATTCCTAGACTCGCGGATTGCCCCGCATACTGGGCAATGCTGATAGGACCACTCAGATTCTCAACCGCGGCCTTGCCAATCAGCATGCGGCCTGCCATTTTGAGCGTGGCAAACGAGTAAGTTCCGGTGCGTTTGATCGCAGCAACCAGTGCCGACCAGGGGCCTAAGCGATAATCCACCTCCATCGACTTTTTGAGATCCTCAGGGACCTTCACCGCAGCACCAATCTGTCCGATCGTCCCCTCGGCAGAGTCCACCGCAGCAGGCGTCAACTGAAGATCAACCGCCACATCGTTACGCTCGATCACCGCTTCAATGACCTGACCGGGTCGTACTCGAACATAATCGACCCAAGCCTTCCAGGTTTTGATGATCTGATCATCGGCTTTGAGAATTCGGTCACCGGCCTTAAGTCCGGCCTGCTCAGCGGCACTTCCGGCCACAATGCGCTCAATCACAGGCTCGAGAGAAGGCTCCTTAGGCTTCAGGCCCAGTCGCTGGTAAACCGCCTCGGGCTGGTTGCCGACATCCTGAGGCTTCACTACCGAGAGATCCCTCACTTCACCCGCCGCCGTCTTCACTTTAACCGGAATAGGCTCTTCATCGAGCAGTCGCTCCATAATTCCACCGACAGCTAAAACCCAGGTCGGGGTGGGCGTGTCATCGACCTCCAAGATCTCATCATCCTCTTGAAAGCCCGCAAAGCCGGCGATCGTCCCCTGAACCACCTCACCCACCACCGGCCGAGTTCCCGTTTCACCCCACATGAGGGTGACCCAATAGATGAGAATCGCTAACAAGAAATTAAAGAGGGGGCCGGCCAAGACGACCGCCGAGCGAACGCTGAGAGGCTTTCGATTGAACGCATAGGGAAGATCGGCTTCAGCCACGGGAGCCTCCCTTTCGTCCACCATCCGGACATAGCCACCCAGGGGCAATGCAGAGAGCGTGAACTCGGTATCCATGGGAGTTTTCTGATGACGCCAGATCACCGTGCCAAAGCCAAGGGAAAATCGCAGCACCCGAACACCAAGACGCCTCGCCACCCAATAATGGCCGAACTCATGTACCGCGATCAGGACAATCAGCGCGATAAGAAAAAAGAACAGCGTATGCAACAACTCAGGCATCAGGGCTTCACTCTCTCCATCAATTAAGACTGTAATCGAGCAATATAGGCCGCCGCGGCTTCGCGTGACTGACGATCCGCCTCTAGAACCTCTGGAATATCGTGAGCCTTCATGACGGCAACGGATTCCATACAGTGTTTGATGACATCAGGAATCGCCGTAAACCGAATACCCCCCTCAAGGAAGGATCCCACAGCCACCTCATTGGCCGCATTCAAGATAGCGGGCATCGTTTCCCCGACGGTCACCGCATCATACGCTCTCTGAAGGCAGGGGAACCGCTCAAAGTCTGGGGCTTCAAAGTCCAAACGTTGGATGCTAAAAAGATCAAGAGGTTCGGCGCCAGAATCAAATCGTTCCGGCCAAGCCATAGCATGAGCGATCGGAATCCGCATGTCCGGGTTACCCATCTGCGCCAGAACAGTGCCATCGACATAATCGACCATGGAATGAATCACACTCTGAGGGTGAATCACGACCTCTACCTTTTCGGGGGGCGTATGGAACAACAAGCACGCCTCAATGAGCTCAAGCCCCTTGTTCATCATCGTCGCCGAATCCACGGAGATCTTGCGGCCCATGACCCAATTAGGATGGGCCACCGCCTCATCAGGGGTCACATCATGCAAGGCCTCAATGGCCTTCCGGAGGAAGGGCCCTCCAGAAGCCGTCAATAAAATACGGCGGACCTCGAGCGCGCTTCGGCCGGCATGGTAATGTGCCGGCATGCACTGAAAGATCGCATTGTGCTCACTGTCAATCGGAAGAAGAACCGCACCAGATTCAGCGACGGCGGCCATAAAGAGGGGCCCCGACATGACCAGTGCTTCCTTGTTGGCCAATAAAACCGTCTTCCCTGCCCTCGCCGCAGCGAGCGTTGGCAGCAATCCTGCCGCCCCAACAATCGCGGCCATCACGGAATCAACCGCCGGCAGAACACTGACGTCCTCAAGGGCCTTTGCCCCACTCAATACTTCGGTGGTTTTATTTCCCGCCTCAACCAGACGTCGGCGGAGGCTTTCCGCGTGATCCTTATCGATGACCACGGCAAAGGCCGGGAGAAATTGCTGACACTGCTCAAAAAGACGATCGATATTGTTATTCGCCGTCAACGCAATGACCTGATAGCGATCAGGGTGACGCGCCACCACATCCAGCGTACTGACACCAATCGATCCGGTGGAGCCGAGGACACATATGCCTTTGATACTCATTATTTTGCTTCCTGGCCATTTGAATCTGCTTCATCCTCCGCTGGCGGAGCCATGTCGTCGGCCTCACCGGGGATGGCCATGGGCCCGTCATGATGGTGGTCCGCCGGCTCACTCTCCATCATGATGTCTTCATCGGACTGGAGGATCAGCTCAGGCTCAACACTTGGCCCTAATTGCAGAAAAATCGGAATTAACAGCGATCCCACATAAAAAACAGCCACCCCTGAAAGGAGACTGTCGATACGATCAAGCACGCCGCCATGTCCAGGGAGCAAGCCGCCACTGTCCTTGACACCCTGAACCCGCTTCATCAGGCTTTCAAAAAGATCACCACACACCGAGAAGGCCACGGTTAATAGGGAGAGAAAAACGAAATCGACCCAGGCAAGCTTATCAAGGCCAAGCAAAAAACCGACCGGCAGGGCAAAGAGCGCGGCAGCCAAGAGAGCGCCATAAACACCTTCTGTGGTCTTACCAGGACTGATCGCCATGACCAGCTTGGTAAAGCCCCAGCGCTTGCCGACAAAATAGGCCGCAATATCGGCAACCCAGATCAATAGCACCAGATAGAGGACTTGGTATTCAGAGAAATTAAGCCGAAGCCAAACCATCATGATCCAGCCGGAAACGAGAACAAAGACCCCCGATACTGCCCTTGAGGCCCTTGAAAACTTGTGTTCGACCAGCCTTTCGGGGATCCGCCGAAAGGCCATCGCCCAAGCCGCCCACCAAATAATCACCGGGACATAGAACCACACCGGCAGTTCCCCAGGCGCCCAAGAAAGCGCAAAGGTGCGCGCGGCGCCCATCAGACCCAACACACTGCCAATGAAAGCGAATTTGCTGCTCCCTTTGAGGCCCGCGAGCCCCGCCCATTCAAAGGCTCCCAGCAGAATAATGGTTCCCCAGAGAAGGGCAAAACCATCTGGCGGTAAAAAAAGGATGGCGGCAATGATCAAGGGCGCCAACAAGGACGCCGTCAGAATTCGGTTCTTGAGCATGGGGGGCCTGCGTTGATAAATAGGGATAAAAAGAGGTTAGGAAGCGGGGTTGCGTTCGATCTGGTCGCCGGTGTAACCAAAACGCCGTTGACGGCTGGCAAAGCTCGTCAGTGCTTCAGAAAAGGCGGCCTCGTCGAAGTCCGGCCACAGCAAGGATGAGAAGTGGAGTTCGGTATAGGCCAGCTGCCACAATAGAAAATTACTGATCCGTTGTTCGCCACCGGTCCGAATAAAGAGATCCGGTTCGGGAAGATCCGCTAGGGCCAAATGAGATTCCAGCATCGAAGCGGTGATCGCCTCGCTTTGAAGGCGGCCGGCTTCAACGTCTTGGGCCAACCGGCGAGCGGCCTGCGTGAGATCCCAACGCCCTCCATAATTGGCCGCAATGACCAAATGAAGCGCTGTGTTGTTTCGGGTTAACGCCTCTGCCTCTCTAATCTTCTCCTGAAGGACCGGCGCGAAGGCCTCGCGATCACCGATCACACGGAGTCTGACACCATTGTTGTGTAGTTTCTTGGTCTCATGCTCCAGCGTCAGCATAAACAACTCCATCAGGAGAGAAACTTCCTGAGCCGGACGTCGCCAGTTCTCACTGCTGAAGGCAAACAGGGTTAACACCTCGATCCCACGGGCAATACACTGTTCGACCGTTTTTTGGACCGCGCCAACGCCGGCACGATGACCTGCAGGCCGGGGCAGAAACCGCTGTTTCGCCCACCGTCCATTTCCATCCATGATGATGGCCACATGGCGCGGCAGGTCAGCGGGTGTCAATGGATCCAGGGATGAGGACATGAGAGTACCGGGTAAGTCGCCATGCTGAAGGGAAGGCCTTTGCCATCACCAAGGCCTTGAAGCTTCAGATCGCGAGAAGATCCTTTTCTTTCTGTTCAAGAAGGCCATCGACCTCCTTCACATATTGATCGGTCAATTTCTGGACCAGCTCCTGACCTTTGCGTTCCTCATCCTCAGACAACTGCTTGTCCTTCACCAGATTTTTGAGATCCGTATTGGCATCGCGGCGGATATTTCTGACCGCGACCCTTGAATTTTCAGCTTCATGCCGGACCACCTTGATTAAGTCGCGGCGACGCTCCTCGGTCAGGGGCGGCATCGGAACCCGAATGACGGTGCCGGCCGTTGAGGGATTCAGCCCAAGATCAGAGCTCATGATCGCCTTTTCGATGGCCTGCACCATGGTCCGCTCCCACGGCGTCACCGCAAGGGTTCTGGCGTCTTCGACGGTCACATTGGCCGTCTGGCTGAGGGGCACGTCATTGCCGTAATAGGAGACCGTGACGTGATCAAGAAGGCTCGGATGAGCCCGTCCGGTGCGGATTTTGGCGAGCTCAAGCTTCAGGGCCTCGATGCTCTTGGCCATCCGCTCCGCGGTTCGTTTCTGGAGATCGTCAATCATGCTGATGTTTCCGTTTCAATCAAAGAACCAATATCCTCACCCATGACCGTTCGCATCACAGCGCCTGGCTCAAAGACATTCATGACTCGAAGTGGCATATCATGGTCACGGCAAAGGACCAACGCTGTTGCATCCATGACGTTAAGACGCTGATCGAGCGCCTCATCATAGGTCAGTGTCTTGTAGAGTGTGGCATCGGGATTTTTCATGGGGTCATCGGTGTAAACCCCATCGACCTTGGTCGCTTTGATCAGAAGATTTGCGTTAATCTCAATCGAGCGCAGACTGGCAGCCGTATCGGTGGTGAAGAAAGGATTGCCCGTTCCGGCAGCAAAGATCACCACTCGCCCTTTCTCAAGATGCCGAATCGCCCGCCGCCGGATGTAGTCCTCGCAGACCTGATTGATCTTGAGGGCCGACATCACCCGAACCGGACGGCCATGATGTTCCAACGCGTCCTGCATCGCCAACGCGTTCAGAACGGTAGCCAACATGCCCATGTAGTCCCCGGTGACCCGCTCAAGGCCTTGACCCGCAGTCTGGGCCCCTCGAATGATATTGCCACCACCGATCACCAATCCAACCTGAACACCGGCATCACACAGTTCGGCAATCTCCTTTGCCAGCCGACCGATCGTACTGGCATCGATGCCACCACCTTTTTCGCCCATCAGGGCTTCGCCACTCAGTTTCAACAGAATGCGAGGGTATTTGGGTGTACTCATTAGGATCTGCTCGGTCAGGGGTTTACTGAAAGCATGCCGGGGGCCCGTCGGGTGACGCACCCCCGGACACCGGGGATCTCCGGGATCAGGAAGCGCGAACTTGCGCCATGACCTCTTCGGCAAAGTTGCTCTCGACCTTTTCGATCCCTTCGCCGACTTCAAGGCGAACGAAACGCGCCACCTTTGCCCCTTTTGAGGACAGAAGCTGGGCGACCGTCTGATCAGGATCCTTGACGAAGGCTTGACCAACGAGGGTAATTTCCCCAAGGAATTTCTTGATTCGGCCTTCAACCATCTTTTCGATCACATTGGCCGGCTTGCCACTCTCAGCGGCCTGTGCACTGAAGATCGCTTTTTCCTTTTCAACGAGGTCCGCATCGACACCCGACTCATCAACGCAACTCGGCTTGCTCGCGGCCACATGCATCGCGATATCCTTCCCAAGTCCAGCATCGCCGCCCTGAAGTTCAACGAGCACGCCGATACGACTGCCATGAAGGTAACTGGCCACTAAACCGGCTGGCGCCTCAAAACGCTCATAACGGCGCACGGCAATATTTTCACCAATCTTTGCAACCATGGCACGACGAGCTTCTTCAACGGTCTCCCCTGAACCAGGCATCTTGGCTTCTAACAGTTCTTCGAGCGTCTTAGCGCCGGCAGCAAGACCAGCTTCTGCGACCAGATTCGCAAAGGCAACGAAATCATCCCCCTTGGCGACGAAATCGGTTTCACTGTTGACCTCAACAATGGAAGCCTTGGTGCCATCAGGGCTTGCCTTGCAGCAAATGCACCCTTCAGCAGCCGTCCGGCCAGACTTCTTGTCCGCTTTCGCAAGACCCGCCTTCCGCATCATTTCAACGGCGGCCTCGAGATCCCCTTGGGTCTCAGTCAGCGCTTTTTTGCATTCCATCATCCCTGAACCCGTGCGTTCACGGAGCTCCTTTACCATCCCGGCCGTAATATTCGACATGAAGAATCCTCTTTCTTAATCAGTAATTGGGTTGTTCGTTCAGGCTTGCCTAGTAAAACGCCCCCGGGTGGAGGCGTTTTTATTCATCGTTTGGAGCCATCTCTAAGGGCAAGTCCTAAAGGCTCCTGAAAGACTTACTCGCCGACTTCAGCAACCGCCGGTTCAGCAGATGCCTCGATAGGGGCATCCATTTCAACAAACTCATCTTCTGCTCCAGCGGCTGACAGGCTGTTGGCCTTGCCCTGCAAAATAGCCGTCGCAGCGCTCTGGACGTAGAGCTGCACGGCTCGAATGGAGTCATCATTACCGGGGATAATGTAATCAATACCTGCCGGGCTGTTGTTGGTGTCGACCACGCCAACGACCGGAATACCCAGCTTATGGGCCTCACTGATCGCGTTGTGTTCGTAGCCCACATCGAGCACAAAGAGAACTTCGGGAAGACGATCCATATCCCGGATCCCGCCCATACTATTCTCAAGCTTCTCAAGCTCGCGCATCATGCCAAGACCTTCCTTCTTGCTGAAACGCTGAAGACGACCATCGTCTCTCATCGCTTCCAGTTCCTTCATCCGAGCAACCGATTGCTTGATGGTCTTGAAATTGGTCAGCATGCCGCCTAACCAGCGATGGTTGACATAAGGCATTCCGGAGCGAATCGCTTCTTCCTGCACCACCGCACGCGTGGTGCGCTTCGTGCCTACAAAAAGGATCTTGCCGCGGCGGGCAACGACCTGTTCGAGATAATCCATGGCATCTTTGAAAAGTGGCAGCGACTTTTCAAGATTGATAATGTGGATGTTGCTGCGGGCACCGTAAATGTAAGGTGCCATCTTGGGATTCCAGTAACGCGTCTGGTGACCGAAATGCACACCGGCCTCCAACATCTGACGCATCGTAACGTTCGACATTCCATTCTCCTAAACTAAAAACAGGGTTAAGCCTCCACATGTCCCGAACGACGACCCCCTGAGTCCTAGAACCAGGAGGGCACCCTGCCGAGCGTGACGACATGTGTGTGTAGTTGCTAAAAACAGCAGGCCTTTATACCATGTTTAGCTTGCCTCAACAATCCATGCCGGTCAGCGCTCCAAAGCGCAGAGCCCTTCCGGCACTGACCGTGACGCCCGATGACCATCCATATTAAATCAGCCGAAGAGATCGAGATCATGCGCGTCGCCGGCCGCCTCGCCGCCGAAGTGCTCGAAATGATCGAGCCCTACGTCATTCCCGGCATCACGACCGAGGAGCTTGATCAGATCTGTCACGATTACATGGTGAATGTGCAGCAGGTGATTCCGGCCCCACTGAATTACAAAGGCTTTCCAAAGTCCATCTGCACGTCCATTAATCACACCGTCTGTCACGGCATTCCCGGCCCTAAGAAGCTAAAAAGCGGTGATATCATCAATGTCGACATCACCGTCATTAAGGATGGGTACCACGGCGACACGAGCCAAATGTTTCTGGTCGGGGACGTTCCGATCCGCGCCAGCCGACTGACCAAAGTCTGCCAGGAAGCCCTTTACCTTGGAATTCGTGCCGTCAAGCCCGAAGCGACATTGGGGGACATTGGTCATGCCATTCAGCAGCACGCCGAACAGCATGGACTTTCGATCGTTCGAGAATTCTGTGGCCATGGCATCGGAAAGAAATTTCATGAGGATCCGCAAGTCCTCCACTATGGAAAGCCCGGAACCGGGGTCACCCTCAAGGAAGGCATGATCTTCACCATCGAACCGATGCTGAACCTCGGGAAACGTGACGTCAAAATCCTTGCGGATGGATGGACTGCCGTCACCAAGGACCATAGCCTATCGGCGCAATGGGAACACACCATCTTAGTGACCCAAGACGGCTTTGAGGTCCTGACGCTCAGGCAACAGGAAGCGAACGATTTTGCGCGCTGAAAACTTGAGGGCATGGGTCGCTCTCGGGCACTTTACCCCGGCAGACCTTCATCAAGTCTTCAGTGACTGCATCAAAACTCACGACACCAGTCTTCTGGAGAGTTTCAAGGCGGGATCACCGGCGTCCGAACTGATCCATCGACGCTCCGACTTCACCGATGACATCCTCTCCATCGCCTGGGATCACTTCATCACTCATCAGACCCCTCTCGCCCTGATTGCCGTCGGCGGCTATGGCCGCCAGGAACTGCACCCCCATTCCGATATCGACATCCTGATCCTTAGAGGCCCCACCAGCGCCCAAACCAGCGTTGAAGAGAGCCAGCTGACAGACTTCCTCAAATTCCTCTGGGATATCGGCCTAAAACCCGCACAGAGCGTTCGCACCCTCGAGGAGTGCTTTGAGCAGGCCGAGGCCGATCAAACGGTGATGACCAATCTTCTTGATGCCCGTTGCGTTCTCGGGACAGAAACTTTATTGGAACAGCTGTGGGCCACACTCAGCCCGGAGGCTCTTTGGAGCTCTGCTGCCTTTTTCGAGGCCAAGAGTCAAGAGCAAGCTGCCCGCTACGCCAAATACCACGATACGGCCTTCAACCTCGAGCCCAACATCAAGGAGAGCCCAGGCGGCCTTCGTGACATTCAGACCATTAACTGGATTATCAAGCGGCACTACAACAGCCCCTCCGTTGATCTTATTCAAAGGGGCTGGCTAACACCTGAAGAACACGAAGAGCTGATCACGGCGCGCGACTTTCTCTGGGAAGTCCGCTTCGGCCTCCACGCCCTCACCGGCCGCGCCGAGGATCGCCTTCTCTTTGAGCACCAGAAGGATCTGGCTCGGCAATTCGGGGTTGAAGACCAAAATGTCAACCGGGCCGTTGAACAGTTCATGCAGCTTTACTACCGAACGGTCATGGGACTTGAGCGACTGAACGAACTGCTGTTGCTGCTCTTTCAGGAAATCGCCCTCGACAACGATCAACCGGCAAAACTTAAACCGATCAATAGCGCCTTCCAATCCGTTAATGGCTATATTGAAGCCCTTAACCCCAAGATCTTCCAGGAAGATCCTTTGGCTCTCCTCGAAATCTTTCTGCTGCTTCAAACCCAACCCCATCTCAAAGGTATCCGGGCATCCACCATCCGGCTCATTCGCCAAAATCTCTCGCTGATTGACGAGAGTTTCAGGCGTAACCCCAGGGCCTGCGAGACCTTCATGACCATCCTACGACAGCCGCGCGGCGTAACCCGACAGCTTCGGAGGATGAACCGCTATGGGGTCCTCGCTGCTTATATTCCGGCGTTCGCCCGAGTCGTCGGCCGTATGCAGTACGACCTGTTTCATGTCTACACCGTAGATGAACACACGCTGTTCGTGATCAGGAACCTTCGCCGATTTACCACCGCCGAATCACGCAGCGAACTCCCCTTCGCCAGCGAGGTCTTCGAACGCATCGAGAAGCCGGAACTGCTCTATGTTGCAGCCCTCATGCACGACATCGGCAAAGGCAGCGGCGGTGATCACTCTAAGATCGGCGCCGACATCGCTGGAGACTTCCTTGAGCGGCATGGCGTTAGCGGCGAAGATCGTCAGCTGGTCATCTGGATGGTCGAAAACCATCTGCTGATGTCCCTAACGGCGCAGCGAAAGGACATCAGCGATCCCGAGGTTATCCATACCTTTGCCACCGTGGTTGGCAGCCAGCGGTCCCTCGATCATCTTTACTTGTTGACGGTAGCCGATATTAGGGCCACCAATCCTGGCCTTTGGAATACCTGGAAGGACGCTCTCCTGAGGGAGCTATACCAGCAAACCCGATGGACCTTCAGAAGAGGGCTCACCCGCCCCCCCGAGATCGCCGAAAGAATTCGCACTATCAAGGAGGAAAGTCGGGCATTGCTGCACCAGCTGAACGTCCCGGCAGCCGTCATCGAGGCGATCTGGACTCGCGTCTTCAACGATGAATACTTCCTTCGCCACCAGCCCGATGAAATCGCTTGGCATACCATCGCGCTGAGCTCCCCTAGCGCCCTTGAACTGCCTCTGGTCATGCTGAGACCGGTCAGCCAGCGGGGGAGCGCAGAATTGTTCATCTACTCACGCCAACAAGACTTCATCTTCGCGCATACCACCGCCGTCCTTGACCAACTCAACCTCACGATCCTGGATGCCCGGATCATTTCCAGTGCCGATGAGCACGTGGTCCACACATACCATGTTCTCGAGCAGTTAGGAGAAGCTATTCGGGATCCCATGCGCCAGCTTCAGATTTGCGGCAAGCTCAGGGAGTCCCTGGCAGGACATCTTCCAACGCCCTTTAAGGTTCAGCGACGAGAATCAAGACAAGTCAAACATTTTACCGTTCCAACCCAGGTCTATTTCCATGAGGATCCACAGCAACGCTCAACCGTGATGGAACTGATCGCAACCGATCGCCCGGGGCTACTCTCAAAAGTCGGCAGAGCATTTTCCCTTTCCGGCGTTCGTCTAGACAACGCCCGAATCTCCACCATCGGCAGCCGTGCTGAAGATATCTTCTACCTGACCGGCCATGATCACCTGCCACTTAAAGATCCTGCCCAACTGGAGACCCTCAGGGAAACGATCCTGAGCCTGGTAGGACGCAACTAGCGCCCCTCCGGGGTCTTTGCGTGTCAAAATGAGTCGATTCTGATATAAGTTTTGCATCAACGTCATAGCGCCCACCCACCGCCCCAAAGGTATGTCTTATGTTCAGTAAAGGTATGGAAATCGCCGGCTTCGACGACGAACTGTGGTCCGCGATTCGGGCCGAGGGCGTCCGCCAAGAAGACCACATCGAGCTTATTGCCTCCGAAAACTACGCCAGCCCGAGAGTCCTCGAAGCTCAGGGCAGCGTTCTCACCAACAAGTACGCTGAAGGCTATCCAGGCAAGCGTTACTACGGCGGCTGTGAACACGTTGATGTGGTTGAATCACTGGCGATTGATCGAGCCAAATCATTGTTTGGTGCGGCGTTCGCCAACGTCCAACCCCACTCAGGCTCTCAGGCTAATGCCGCCGTGTTCATGGCGCTTCTCAATCCCGGGGATACCATCCTCGGGATGAGCCTGGCGCATGGGGGTCATTTAACCCATGGCGCCAAAGTCAATTTCTCCGGCAAGCTCTATCAGGCCTACCAATACGGGATCGATACCGCAACGGGCCTCATCGACTATGAAGAAGTTCGGCGCCTAGCCGAAGAGCATCGCCCCAAAATGATCATAGCGGGCTTCTCGGCTTATAGCCGTGTCGTCAATTGGCAACGATTCAGGGACATTGCCGATGCAATCGATGCGTATCTGGTCGTTGACATGGCCCATGTGGCAGGTCTCGTTGCCGCCGGGGTTTATCCAAGTCCCGTAGCGATTGCCGATGTCACCACGACAACAACCCACAAGACGCTCCGCGGACCCCGGGGCGGGTTAATTCTCGCGAAGGAAAACGAGGAGATCGAAAAAAAGATCAATTCTCTGGTTTTTCCTGGCATTCAAGGCGGCCCTTTGATGCATGTCATTGCCGCCAAGGCCGTGGCATTCAAAGAAGCCATGCAACCGGAATTCACCGCCTATCAACATCAGGTGCTGAATAACGCCCGGGCCATGGCGGATCACTTTGTCTCCCGAGGCCTTAGCATTGTCTCCGGCGGAACGGATAATCACTTGATGCTGGTGGACCTGATCGCCCGCGGCATTACCGGAAAAGCCACCGATGCTGCACTCGGAAAAGCCCACATCACCGTCAATAAAAATGCGGTGCCGAACGACCCACAATCACCTTTCGTCACCAGCGGCATCCGAATCGGCACACCGGCGGTGACTACCCGTGGATTTAATGCGGGGGACTGCTTGACCCTAGCCGACTGGATCTGCGACATCATTGATGATCTTGATAACGAGAAAGTGATCGAACGGGTGCGCGATGACGTCACCGATATCTGCCGAAAATATCCGGTTTATCCCGATGTTTAATCGAGGCATGCCTCCCTTATGAGATGCCCCTTCTGCGGCGCTATCGATACACGGGTCATCGATTCGAGACTGTCTCAAGAAGGAGACCAGGTCAGACGGCGTCGTGAATGTACCGAATGTCGGGAACGATTCACCACTTTTGAGACCGCGGAACTAACGATGCCTCGCGTCATCAAGACGAACGGCAATCGGGAACCGTTTCGGGAAGAAAAACTGCGTGCAGGGATCCTTAGAGCCCTTGAAAAGAGGCCTGTTGGCAGCGATCAAATTGAGGCAGCCATCAATCGGATCAAAAAAAAGCTGCTATCCACTGGGGAGCGCGAAATTACGACCCAATTGATCGGAGAAAACGTGATGCGAGAACTCGCGAAACTTGATCAGGTCGCCTACATTCGCTTTGCCTCGGTCTATCGAAGCTTTCAAGACGTCAATGAGTTCCGAGAAGTCATTGAAGACCTCGAACTTCAGCCAAAGACGGGGCCATCGGCCGATCATGACCTTTCAGCCAAAGACTGACCTGCTTGAATCAACCTGAGATCCTGACATTTATTCGCACGGATGAGTGTGATCGAACCCTTTAATCCTTTAGAGGCCCGGTTTATGGCCCGAGCCATCGAACTGGCTCAGCGCGGCCTCTACAGTACCGACCCGAACCCTCGCGTCGGCTGTGTCATCGTGCAGGAGGGCGTGATCGTCGGCGAAGGCTGGCATCAGCGCGCCGGTGAGGCGCATGCCGAAGTCATGGCCCTCAAAGACGCCGGCACCAGAAGCCAAGGGGCTACTGCCTATGTGAGCCTTGAGCCTTGTAGCCACCACGGTAAAACACCCCCTTGCAGCCGGGCATTGATCGAGTCAGGTATCCGCCGAGTGGTGGCTGCCATGGAGGATCCCAATCCGAAAGTGGCAGGCTCAGGCCTTCTTGAGTTGCGCGCCT
Organism: Gammaproteobacteria bacterium; assembly: GCA_009922685.1. Classification (GTDB taxonomy): domain Bacteria; phylum Pseudomonadota; class Gammaproteobacteria; order Methylococcales; family Methylococcaceae; genus UBA6136. Next base: position 25,647 of record RFVA01000021.1, read on the forward strand.
CAGGCATCGAGACCTCCTGTGGCCTTCTGAAAGCGTCGGCAGAAGCCCTTAATCCAGGGTTTTGTCAACGTATGCGCCATCAGCGCCCGTTGATTCGGAGCAAATTGGCCATGAGCCTTGATGGGCGCACCGCCATGGCTTCGGGGGAAAGCCGTTGGATCACTGGCGAGGCCGCGCGCCTCGATGTGCATCGACTCAGAGCCAGATCCTCGGCAATTATCACCGGCATTGGTACCGTCCTTGCCGATGATCCCGAATTAACGGCAAGACTGCCTGATCAGCAGGCGGTTATCGAGCAACCTGCTCGCATCATCCTCGACTCAAAGGGCCGCTGCCCCTCATCTCTTAAAATGGGTCAAGGGCCGGGACGAAAGGTGGTCTTAACCACAATCAATACCCTTAAGAATGAGACCCCAGAAGGATTTGAAATCGTTCGTTTACCGACCGATCAAGGAGGACGACTCCGGCTTGAAGCCGTGATGGAATGGCTGCAGCTTCAGGAATTCAATGAGGTCTTGTTTGAAGCGGGCGCCACCCTCAATGGTAACCTTCTCAGAGGCGGCTGGGTCGATGAATGGCGTATCTACATGGCACCCATCATTCTCGGCGATCAAGGACGCGGCCTCTTTCATCTTCCTCATCTTCAGCGCATGGAGGATCGTTTCACTCTCTCATTAATCGATTACCGTCAAATTGGTCAGGACTTACGTCTCACCCTTAAAGCCGGAAATCGTTTCACGCCATCCTCTTAATTTCATCAAGACCTCCATCCTTTAGATCAATATGTTTACTGGCATTATTCAAGCCATCGGCACACTTAGACAGATCGAGGCCCGGGGAGGCGACTCCCGCATTACGATCGATACTGGCACATTGCCCCTAGGAGAAGCCAAGCTTGGCGACAGCATCGCCGTCAACGGCGTCTGTCTGACCGCCGTGGCGCTTGATGGACCGCGGTTTTCTGCTGATCTATCACGAGAAACCCTCTCGAGGACGACGCTAGGTCGAGCCGCGATCGGTGATCCAGTTAATCTCGAACTGGCCCTTCTTCCAACCACCCGACTCGGCGGTCACCTGGTCAGCGGCCACGTCGACGGCCTTGGCATCGTCACCGAACGACGCGACGATGGCCGATCGTGGCGATTCACCATCGAAGCCCCACCCTCACTGGCCCGTTATATTGCGGAAAAAGGCTCGATGACGGTTAACGGCATCAGCTTGACAGTCAATACCGTGCATGGCTCCTCCTTTGACGTCAACATCGTGCCGCATACCCTCAAGGCCACGACCCTCGGCAGCACGCATCTAGGTGACAAGGTCAACCTCGAAGTTGATCTCATCGCGCGTTACCTTGAACGACTTTTACTGGGAGATAGAGCCTCAGAAACGGGTTCTGGTGTTACCATGCAGCTCCTTAATGACTCCGGGTTTGCCCCGAAATGAACAGTACGGCTGAACTGATCGAAGATATTCTGCAAGGCAGAATGGTCGTGCTTCTCGATGACGAAGATCGCGAAAACGAGGGCGATCTGGTCATGGCGGCCCAGCACACCCGTCCTGAAGACATCAACTTCATGGCCCGCTACGGGCGAGGTCTGATTTGCCTCACCCTCACCAGAGAACGCTGCCAACAACTGCGTCTTCCCCTGATGGTGAATGAGAACCGAACACCTCACTCAACCAACTTTACTGTATCGATTGAAGCCGCTAGCGGTGTCACAACGGGGATTTCGGCATCCGATCGCGCCATCACCATTCAGCGCGCCGTGGCCCAAGATGCAACACCCGACGATCTAGTGCAGCCAGGCCATGTGTTTCCCTTAATGGCGCAGCCTGGTGGCGTCCTCAATCGTGCAGGACACACCGAGGCCGGCTGCGATCTTGCTCGTCTCGCGGGCCTTGAACCCGCTGCCGTGATTGTTGAAATTCTGAATGAGGACGGCAGCATGGCAAGGCGCCCTGACCTTGAGGCCTTTGCTGTAGAGCACGGCCTTAAAATCGGAACGATTACCGACCTCATTGAATACCGAATTCAAAACGAAAAAACCGTCGAACGCATTTGTGAATGTGACTTTCCTACCGACTATGGAAAATTCAGGATGCTGGCTTATCAGGACCAGGTCGACCAGAAAGTTCATCTCGCTTTGGTCATGGGACAGGTTTCAGGGGCTGACCCCGTCCTCGTCCGGGTCCATGGCCGCAATCTTCTTGGAGACCTTCTCAGTGGGAAACGAGAGGGGGTTGGCGTCCCCCTTCGTCAAGCGATGCGCCGAATTGCCGAAGAAGGTAAAGGCGCGCTGGTTGTCATTCGCCGCGAAGAGGATGATAAATTCCTGGTCGAACGTATTCACCAATACCAAATGGCCGATCACGGCGTAGAATTAACCCCGCTCTCCTCGCCGCACGACGATTGGCGAACCACCGGAACCGGCGCACAGATTCTGGCCGATCTTGGCATTCATAAGCTGAGGGTCCTTGGAAGCTCACCCAAAAAGTATCTGGGTCTCTCTGGATATGGGCTTGAGGTTGTTGAATTTGTGACTCTCGACGGTGAGCGTTGAATTGAGCGTTGACCGACAGCGCCTTCGGCGGGAGATCAGCAAACTCATTGCCGCCATTGAGCGCGAATGGAAGGAGGAGCTCGGAGCCCCTGAGGCCGTCGCTACAGAAAGGGCCTTGAGAAAAACCCACCAATTTTTAACTGGGCTCACCGATGGCAAACCCTTGGGATTGGAAACACCAGAAACCCTAAGCGATCTCCTTGGTGCAGCGTGGCTCGAGAGCCATCCTTGGGCCATCCCTCATGTGGCCAAAATTCAAAAGGCGATCAGGCAGGACGAAATCACCCTGGCGCCAGAGACGATCTAAATACGAGAGGAATATCACTCATGCACCCCATCAAAACATTCGAAGGCCTGTTGCAGGTCCAAGGCGCGCGCTTTTGCCTGGTCTCCTCGCGCTTCAACAGCTTCATTGTCGACGCCTTAACTAGCGGAGCCATCGATGCGCTCCTCCGTCATGGCACCCGCCATGATGACATTCACCTGATCAAAGTGCCCGGTGCCTACGAGCTCCCATTAGCCATTCAGAAGGCGGCGGCCACCGGTCGTTACCACGGGATTATTGCTCTCGGTGCGGTTATTCGCGGCTCAACCCCGCATTTTGATTACGTCGCCGGAGAGTGCGTCAAAGGCATCAGCACCCTGTCCTTGAAGCATGAAGTCCCTATTGGCTTTGGCGTCTTGACCGTCGATACCATCGAGCAGGCCATCGAACGCGCCGGCACCAAGGCCGGCAACAAGGGCGCCGAAGCCGCCATTTCAGTTATTGAAATGGTCAACCTGTTGCGGGAACTCGACGCAGGATGATCACCCCCAAAAGCCAGGCGCGCCGAAGCGCCGTTCAAGCCATCTATCAATGGCAGCTTACCAGCTATGACCTTAACGAAATCGAGCGGCAATTTGTTGAAGAGCATGGCATCAGCAAAGGAGAGTTATCCTACTTTCAGGATCTTCTCCATAACGTCCCAACGAGACTCGAGGGGATTGATGCAGCCCTTCAGGAATACACCAACCGCCCGATCGATCAAATTGATCCAGTTGAGCGGGCCATTCTGAGAATCAGCACCTATGAGTTGATGGAACATCCCGAAATTCCTTACCGGGTAGTCGTCAATGAAGGCATCAATCTTGCGAAAGAGTTCGGGGCTACACAGAGCCATAAATTCGTGAACGGGGTTCTCGATCGAATGGCCCGAAAATTCCGCGCCGTCGAATCGCAGGCACACCGCGAGGCCAAGTCCTGAAGCGTCATGGGGCAAGGCGAATTTGATCTTATTCGCCGAATTGCGGCGAAGGTAAGCCCCCGTCAGGAAACCCGTCTCGGCATCGGTGATGATTGCGCTCTTGTTCAAATACCTCAAGGTCATGAACTCGCGATTACGGTCGATACCATGGTGGAAGGCACCCACTTCCTCAAGGGCACAAACCCCCGACACTTAGGTCACAAGCTTCTCGCAGTAAATCTCAGTGATCTTGCCGCGATGGGAGCGGAGCCTCTTTGGTGCACACTGGCGCTGACCCTCCCAGATCTAGATCCAATATGGATCGAGGCCTTTCTTGAGGGGTTTTTTAACCTCGCTAAAAGCCACCATATCGAGGTGATTGGTGGAGATACCACACAGGGGCCCCGCGCTATGACGGTTCAAGCCCTGGGTAAAATCCCAATAGGAGAGGCCCTTCGAAGATCCCACGCGAAGGTTGGGGACCTTATTTATATCAGCGGCCCTCTCGGCGGTGCGGGGCTTGGTCTTAGGATGCGTCAGAATCTCACCACCATCCAGGATAAAGCCGCCATTGATGCGCTTGAATGCCCCACTCCGCGCACGGCGCTTGGCCAAGCACTTCGAGGGATCGCTCATGCTTGCATTGATATTTCAGATGGCCTGCTGGCAGATTTGGGGCATATTTTGAATTCGAGCGAGGTAGGAGCCACCATCGACATCGAAGCGATACCGCTATTAACCTCGGTCAGAAGCTATTGCGCTGCAACTGGCGATATGGAGTTCCCCTTAACGTCCGGCGATGATTACGAACTCTGCTTCACAGTCCCTAGCGACCAGCGAGGGCGGGTAGACAGCCTCCTCAAGCAACACCAACTCGAGGGAAGGGTCATTGGAGAAATCGTCAAAAATAAAGGACTTCATGTCCTACAGGGAGGGCGACCTCTCCTGCTCAAAGGAAAAGGCTATGAGCACTTCAAAAACAGCACCACGTAATCAAAAGACGAAGCGCCCACCCCCCTCACTGAAAGTTGTCTATGGGGATCCCTGGTGTTTTCTTGGGTTTGGATTGGGTGCCGGCTTATCGCCTTGGGCTCCTGGAACCCTTGGGACATTGGTCGCGATCCCTCTCTACTGTCTCCTCAGAGATCTCCCGATCGAATGGTATCTTGTAACGGTTATTCTCCTCTTTCTAGCGGGCATCAGAATCTGTGAGCGATCAGAGCAAAGGGTCGGCGGTAGCGATCATTCTGGCATTGTCTGGGACGAAATCGTTGGTTATCTCATCACCATGACGGCAGCGCCACTCAATTGGAGATCCATAGTTCTGGGATTTGTCTTATTTAGGGTGTTCGACATTATCAAGCCTTGGCCCATTAGGCGACTGGATCAAACCATCCATGGTGGATTAGGGGTTATGCTCGATGACGTTCTCGCTGGGGTCTTCGCGGCGCTGGTCATGATGCTCGTGAACCGGGTCATGTAAAGCACCTCGGCCCCAATCAGGACCACAGGTGAACGGCCTTAAAAGATCACCTTCATTTGCATAGAAAGGATGGGGCTGCTACAATGGCCGGATAATCGCGGGGTGGAGCAGTCTGGTAGCTCGTCGGGCTCATAACCCGAAGGTCATAGGTTCAAATCCTGTCCCCGCTACCAATCAAAAGAATGATTTAGGGCCGAAGGCCCTTTTTCATGCCCGAAGGTTATTGGTTGCGGCGCCAATACGGCGCCACCCAGCGCTAAAGTTTGGTTGCTCTTATGTGAGCAATCCATCCGCCGGGTAGTTAGCCCTGATCCGTCAATCGTAAATTTCCCAAGATTTTCGCCTTCGCAGACCCCACCACCTCGGGGACCCCCCTTTCCCATTTGGGACTCCTACAATCAACAGGTATACGAATCCGGACGAAGGGCGAGCAAAGTTTTTCGAAACCAGTTCTCTCTTATCTGTCGAAAAGACGACAAACACATTGGCATCAGGAACTACAGGCAGCTACCATACGAACACCCTGCACCTTGCACAGTCCAATCCCATAGGGGGCAGCCACCTGGCATACTGCCTGACCCGACCGATTCGTCGAATCTTTCCCAGAACTTAGCTCTCCTTCAGACCCCACCGGCGGTGGGCTCCCCCTCTGCTGGTTTACCTCCCCTAGATTTGCCTTTACACGAATCCAGACAAAGGACGACCACTTTGAAAGAGACAGGCCCGCAGGTACCCACCCCCCGATATCACGACCCTCTGGCGAAATAAGGACTGCACAAGAACCCCACCCCTCGATCTTACAAGACACCCCGTCATCGTTTTGGGGCCTATCTTTAGGCTTGGGACTCTGAGTTCACTAAAGGTCGGTGCCTGGAGGGGGTGGCTTGGGCTGTTGATGACGTTTTGGATCGGCTGTTTTTACCTTGCTACTTTTGGCGTGTAGCAAGGTGAGGAGGCTTTGCGCGCAGGAATTTTTTTTAAGTGCGTCATAGACCCAAACGCTGGCTAAAGCTGGGCAAGCTGGGTAGACTTTAAAAAGCTTTGCGAAACGCTGCTGGCTCATAGGTTTTTTACGTTGCGCTTTAATTTCGCGGGGGCTTGGGTCATGCATACTCACTCTGTTGGGGGTCTCGGCGTGGAATCAGGTCAAGGGATTGCATCAGCAGTAACAAGGATTGTTAAGTTCGACAACAATGGAATTGGATCTGAAAACAACGGTACATTTGTTTTCTATCTGCCCGATGGAGCTCTGAAAGAGTATACGAACGTTGAGGGCGAAGCGGTGAAGCTAGTTATTACCGATCCAATAAATGGAGCTGGGGTAATCACTTTTGATGATAACTCAACATTCAAGGGGCAGACAAAGTACAATTTTATTGCATCAAGATCTAAATCTGGCGTAGTAAATAAACTCTACGTTATACTGATTGATGCGACCACGGCGATTCATAAAGTTGTTGTAGACGGCGAACTCACGCGACAAGCTGAAAAATGATGTCCAAAAGCGTCGCTTAGTGAGGCTCAGTGGCACCGTACCTTCTGCTGCTGGTACTTACGCTGTGACGGCTAACTGTGCGGCAAGTAGCAATTATTCCGCGGTGACTGGGGCATCGGCGGGTAACTTCGTGATCAATGCGGCTACACAACCAACGACCCTCGTGGTTGCTCCAACAGTCCCAACATCAGTCACAACAGGTGGTAGCGTTAACCTGAGCTTCAATGGCGGAAATGGGACTGGTGCGGTGACCTATTCAGCTGTTGCTCTTGCTCAATCACCCGCAGCAGCAAATGCAGTTTCACCAAGAACGATAGGGCTTCAGTGCACTATCAATGGTGCGGTTCTTACTCCGACCGGTGGTACGGGTGTATGTCAGGTCACGGCCACCAAAGCTGCTGATGCGAACTACCAAGCTCAAACGTCAGCCCCATTTAACATCACGGTAACTGCAGTCCCATCCCCAGCACCGATCCCAACTCTCTCTGAGTGGGCTGAGATCATGATGATGTTCTTGATGATCTTGACGGTTGGCTGGTATGGCCGGAGGTTGAATCAGCGATAAGCTTGGATGAGATAATCATCTCTACGGGGGCTTCGGTCCCCGTTTTTATTGGCGGTTAAATTCTCTTGATGGGATGTTTTGGGATAATTGTGAAAAGCGAACTGTTACCTTTAGGGTCTTGGACTACCACCGGCTCCCCGCTCAAAAACCAGCGCCGTTAGATCTGAGGTTGACCCCCTTCTTTTTCTATCCGCCAGAAATAAGAAAGGTGATCTATACGACCAATGCCATTGAGTCGGTCAACATGAGACTTCGGAAGATCACAAAGAACCGGGGGTCGTTCCCGAGCGATGAGTCGTTGATCAAACTGTTCTATCTCGCCCTTAGAAATATCAGCGAGAGATGGAATCGACCGATAAAAGATTGGAAAGGAGCGCTGAACCGATTTAGCATTGAGTTTGAGGATCGACTCTGCCCGAGTTGATCAAAACCCCGTTTACACAAAATATCGGACACCCTCCCTTATGGCCAGAATTCACCGCAGAGTCGAGTTTATCGCCTCAGATTATGCGTTGATTAGGACATCCATTCACCGCATGGCTCACTGGCGTCAAGGTATGGTCCGTTGGCAGCTAGAGTCAAAGGTTCCTTATTGGTCCTTCTGGGTCTAAAATGGAGCCAACCAAAGGAGGTAGCTATGGCCGTCAACGTCAAATTGCCTGAAGCCTTGGTCGAAACTGCCAAGCATTACGGGAACATCGAGCATCGCTCGGTACCCAAGCAAATCGAATACTGGTCACAAATCGGCAAGATTGCCGCTGAGAACCCGGATCTGCCGTTTAGCGTCATCCGCGACATCCTAATAGCTGATCAGGAAGCGCCCGTGGGCGAGTACCAGTTCGACTGATGCGTCTACTCGTCACCCAGACTTTTGAGCGCACAGTCAAAAAGCTGCACCGCCAGAAAAAGGCGGAACTTGATGAGGCGGTGCGAACAATCGCCAGCGCCCCGGAAATTGGCGAAGCCAAGGTCGGCGATCTGGCAGGTGTGCAGGTATACAAGTTCAATATGATCAACCAACTGTGCCTGCTCGCCTATCGCGTTCTGGACCCAAAGACGATCAAGCTGTTGATGGTCGGACCACATGAGAACTTTTACCGGGACCTCAAACGTCTTGACAACTGATGACTCCTCACGCTGTCCGTAATGCCGTGACCACGTCATGGTGTAGTTGGCTGTTGAAAAGCGCGTCATTCTGGCGGTTAGACGCGCAAATGCCTAAAGGTCCTGAAGCGGGCTTTTTTGATTTGGGGTGAAAGGCAACTGAGCAGGGGGTGAGAGTCATGAGGCCCTCTTGCAGTTCAATATGGCTCTTATGACATTTTGTTCACGAATGGCCAAAATGCATTCAAAATAATAAAATGACTGCAAAAAATGACCCTGAAAGGTGATTCTATGGCTATGATTTCGGTTCGAAATCTTCCTGATGAGGTGCGCCGGGCTCTTAGGTTACGCGCGTCTCAACATGGGCAAAGTACAGAGGCGGAGGTTAGGGAAATTCTGGCCGATGCGGTTACACCAGAGACACGGATTTTAATGGGTGATGCTCTCGCCGCGCTCGGAAGGGAAATAGGGCTTAAGAATGAGAATTTTGAGGTTCTTGATGAGGTGAAAGATAAGTTACCCGCAGAACCCCTCGGGTTTGAATGATCATTCTGGATACCAACGTCATTACCGAGGCGATGAAGCCAGAGCCCCATGCCTCTGTTCGTGTCTGGCTCAATAATCAGCTTGCCGAAACCTTGTTCCTCTCCAGCGTTACCCTAGCGGAGTTGTTGTTTGGGAGCGCGGCCCTCCCTGATGGCAAGCGGAAGGATCTTTTGAGTCATGGCTTGGATGGGCTTCTGGGATTGTTTCGGGATAGGATCCTTCCCTTTGATAACGAGGCGGCGCGAAGGTATGCCGATTTGGCCGTTATGGCCAAAACCAGTGGACGTGGATTTCCAACGCCTGACGGTTATATTGCTGCCATAGCCGCCTCTCGGGGATTTTCTGTAGCGTCTCGTGATGCCTCTCCCTATCTCGCCGCCGGAGTCCCTTTCATCAATCCATGGAATCAGACCCCATAGGCGCAACTTTTTCATGGCTAAGTCATTACCATGAAAGACGATGACCTGGTCGAATCACTGAGGGCTGAAAACCGTCGACTAATCAAGCGACTTGAAAAAAACGGCATAGACTGGCAGTTGGTGCCGACACCAAAAGTCGTTCCCAAGGTAATTCGGACTGAACTTTCCAAGGAAGAAAAACTGACACTGTTCGGGCGCCTTTTTCGGGGACGACGCGATGTTTTCCCGGTTCGCTTGGAGAATAGCAATGGATGCGCCGGAGCTGACCGAAAACTTTTTTGATCATGCCGAGTGGAGCGTCGGGAAACGATCCGTATCACCGGCGGTTGGTGTTGCTGCATTGGCTAAGGCTATGCAGAGGGGTAGGCCGCCAATGGAGAATCCAAAAGGATCGAAGACAGTGCGTTATGACGATGAGGTGATTGATGCCTTTAAGTCCCCAGGGAAGGGTGGCGGACCCGAATGAATGTGGCTCTGAAGGAGTGGTTATCGAGACACCTGCCTGTTTCACGAGATGGTTTTTTGTAAATACAGCTATGTCGAGTACAGATGGCCTTGACATGAACTATGACTGACTCGAAAACTACTGTTCTGACTAGTGAAGAAATGCAAGCGATGCGCGAAAGGGGTGAATCCAAGACGTACAGAGCCCACTTCATCAAAACGCTGCTTTTGGCATTGAACCAGAAGTCGACGATGACTCTCCGGATGCTACGGATTTAATGCGTACCACAATCCGTTTTAGTTTCGTTAAGGAAGACTTACTGGGTGTGGTGGGCGGGAGAGTAATCGCAATGAGTCTGAATGAAAGATCATCCAGGGGCCTTCCGCGCTTTAAATCATTCGGGCGAGAGATGAGACCTAGAGAAACTGGTCGCTAGTGAAAAGCGGAACCCCATAAAGGTCTTTATGGGGCGTCCTCGAACGGTTGATTTATAAAAAGTCCTTATGAATCGATAACCTAGGTGGCGGAGGTGGCCTCTACCGAACTGACGTTCAGCCGCCATCCAAATCAATGACTTAAAAACGCCATAAAAAATATTGCCCCCAAAGTTGCCCCCAGTGATGTCAGGTGCCTCATAAATTCGTCCTTTGCTCTGCTGTGATACAATGTATTACGCCCATTTGGAGAATCTGCAATGACTACACTCACCATTCGACTTGATGATCAACTCGACGGGCAACTAAGCCGATTGGCAGAGCGAAGCCATCGTACAAAGAGTGATCTGGTGCGTGAAATGTTGCGCCGTGAAGCGGCGATTGAGGAGCTTAGACAAACTCGAAATTTATTGAAACCTTTCGCAGAGCGTGCGGGATATCTTTCGGATGAAGATTTCTTCCGCGACTTTTCGTGAAAGTATTCATCGATACCAATGTGTGGCTAAGTGGTCGATTTTGGCCAGGTCTGTGCGCCGAATTGCTCGATTCCTTGATCAAAATGGACGTGACAATTCTGCTTGATGAGTGCGTTTACGAGGAGTTCAGGCGCATTGCGATTGAAAAATTCAAGGTGGACATCATCACCCTTGAGCAAAGCGATGTGTTTTTTCATCGCCACTCAATCATCGTACCTAGAGCGCAGATACCAATGAAGGACGCTCCAGATCCGGATGATGCATGGATTCTCGCAGCTGCTTTAACAGCTAATGCAGACTGGTTTGTAACGGGGGATAAGGCGCTTTTGGAGATGGGCCATGCTTGTGGTATGCCAATCGTTCATCCTCGCCAAGCTTATTTGCGGCTGAAGGGATTGAATTAACGGAGTGAGTCCATTGCAGTTGGCTGATGTGAACGGCTATTGAAAAGCGCGTAATTCTTGCGGCTTGACGCCCAAATGCCAAAAGTGTTGTCGCTCGAATTCCATGATCTCGCATTAGTCGCTCAACGCGTCCCTTACTGGTCGGGAGCCCACGAGAACTCAACTCCTCATACTGTTCAAGTGGCTACGTGCGCATCCTCAGATTAAGGGGTATTCAGAGCCACCATGACCCTCACTGTCGACATGGACATGGATGCCTTCTAGCGTCCCTTGAGCAACGAGAGGCCCTACGTAGTTTGATAACGCGTAAAGCATCCGACCGTGGAGAATCAGTTTGGTGGAGGAAAGCGGAACCCCATAAAGGTCTTTATGGGGCGCTTTTAAACGG
>RFVA01000201.1 GCA_009922685.1 Gammaproteobacteria bacterium
CCCGCCTTAGAAACGATTTAGCCAATGGGGCGCATCTTCCGAAGCTGCCAGGGGAGAACTACCAGGATGGTCATGACGATGATGCACCACCTCAAGACCTCCGTGGGGATCAGGTTTTGACCCAAGGCACTGAAGGACTGATACAGCATTAAGAGGGCGACCGCCACCGAGAGGCTCACCCAAAGATAGTTCATTTGCGCTTTATCGACCGCCTTATTGATGGCGTCTTCGAGTGCGCTTATTTTGTCCTGGTCAGATTCAGCTGATTTGATTCGGTAAAGATCAATGTCATCGGGTTGATAGCGATTCATGGCTTCTATCGGTTTAAGGTCAATCGTTTATCTTTGAAAAGAAAGACTCATCCTCAGGGCGTTTGGTTCACTCAAAGGACTCATGAAAGTCGCCATTGCTTTGATTAGCCTCATCATTCTCTGGTCATTGACCCCCCTTGCGATCAAATGGAGTGGGGAAGGTCCTGGCTATCTCTTTGGGGTATTGGCCCGAATGACGCTGGGGCTCCTCGGCGTGGTGCCGGTGCTTATTCTGCGTCAAACACCGTTACCCCTTGATGCCAGAGCCCTTTGGAGCTATCTCGCAGGGGCTGTCCAGATCTTTGGCTCGATGTGGCTGACCTACTGGGCTTCACAGCACCTTCCTTCTGGATGGATTGCGGTGGTCTTTGGGCTCACACCCCTCTTAACCGCACCGCTTGCCTATGGCTTTCTTGGGGAGGCCAGCTTAACGCCGTTGAGGCTCATCTCTTATGTCTTTGGTCTTGGAGGGCTTGCCCTCATTTTCCATTCCGCACTTCATCTTTCGAGTGCATCAGGGATGGGTATTGCGGCCGTGTTACTGGCCTCTCTCGGGCAGGCGATCAGTGCGGTCTCTATAAAAGCCATCAAACGCCATCTGGATGGTTTCGTGCAGGTCGCCGGCAGCCTTATCATCGCCGTCCCCCTTTTTACCGCCACCTGGTTTTTTCTGGATGGGACGATCCCCGAATCTATCCCTTCAAAGAGCCTCTATTCCATTCTTTTCTTAGGGTTCATCGCCACGACCTTTGGTTTTGCCCTCTACTTTTACATCTTGAAACACTTATCGGCGAGTCGTGTGGCCATGGTGACGCTGGTGACACCGGTGATTTCTCTGGGTGTTGGTCATTTGATGAATCATGAGCCACTCCATGGCTCAGTTCTGGGCGGCACGGGACTCATTCTGTTAGGACTGATCCTCTTTGAATGGAAGGGGCATCGACCATCAGATCCTTAATAAAGCCAAATCGTGAGGTTAGGGAAGGTTTATTCGTCATCATGGTTTTTGATCTATTTGGTACTATCAATCCTTCGTTGAACCCCGTCTGCCCCTTTTAAAGAACATCATGACGCCTCAAAAAATTGACCATTCTTACCGGAATCTTTTAACGGCCTTGCTGATCATGATCAGCAGTTACCCGATTATGTATGATCACCGGTGGGATTATCGGGAAACTCTTCGAGCTTTTACTGACGGTGTCGATTTTGACCACGGCCTCGATTGTCAGTCTCGGCAAGACCCGCCAAGCGACGATTACCGTTCTGGCAGGGGTCGTGGTGTCTTCTCTCACCATCTTTGAATATGTTCATCCCATGGAGAAGTGGCTCACTCAGATTCGTTATTTCCTGATCCTTCTCTATTATTTGATGATTTGTTGGAATCTGTCTTTGGATGTCTTCGTCGGCAAAAGGATCTCCAAAACCAATCGGCTCTATGGGGCCATCTGCATTTATCTCCTCGTAGGCATATCTTTTGGATATCTCTACATCTCCCTGAATCTCTTGGTGCCTGATTCCTTTGGTTGCCAAACAAGCTTGTGTCGTGATGATTTTGAGCACCGTTTTGAAATGGGACTT
>RFVA01000202.1 GCA_009922685.1 Gammaproteobacteria bacterium
GATCTGACCCATCCTTTTTCTGAGCAAACGCTTTATTGGCCCAATGCGGATGGGTTCCGTTTGGAGAAGGTGTTTGATGGCACCACGGATAACGGCTATCACTATTCTGCAAATCGTTATCAGGCGGCGGAGCATGGCGGCACCCATATGGATGCCCCGATCCATTTTTTTGAAGGCGGTGAAACGGTCGAAAAAATCCCGCTGGATAAAACCATAGGCCCCGGCATCGTTGTGGATGTCAGCCCAAAAGCGCTCAAGGACAAGGACTATCTCGTCTCCATCGAGGATTTAATCGCCTTTGAAACCCTTCATGGCCCCATCGAACCCCAGAGCATCGTCCTCTTAAGAACCGGCTATGATCGCTTTTGGCCTTCGAGGGAGCGCTATTTAGGGACCGCTGAGCGCGGTCAAGCCGCGATCGCCAAACTTCATTTTCCAGGTCTATCACCGGCCGCCGCGGATTGGTTGGTCAAAGAGCGACGGGTTCGAGCTGTTGGTCTTGATACCGCGAGCATTGATCGCGGACTTTCGCGATTGTTTGAAAGTCATCGAATCTTCGCGGCGGCAGGGGTGCCTATTTTTGAAAATCTGATGCAACTCGATCAATTGCCGGCCAAAGCGTTTGAGGTGATCGCGCTCCCGATGAAGATCGAGGGGGGAAGTGGAGCGCCGCTTCGGGTGATCGCGCGCCCTCTGACCCCCTAGAGGTCTTTTTCAAGCGGAAAGGCTTTACCCCAATTGAGGATCCCCTTGGGGTCAAAAGCGGCCTTGATGCCATGCATTAGTTTGAGGGCCGCCGGCTCAATTTCTCGGGCGACATAGTCCCTCTTTTCAATGCCGACACCATGCTCTCCTGAGAGAGTACCCCTTAGGAAAAGTACGAGTTTGAACATCTCATCAAGGCAACGGTGAGCCCTTTCTGATTCACCGATCGCCTCGGGATCGTAAAGCAGATTGACATGAATGTTGCCATTGCCGGCATGGCCAAAGTTAACGATGGTCAGGCGATGACGCCTTGAGAGTTCATCAAGCCCCTGAATTAAAGCGGGGAGTTCGGTGATAGGAACCACCACGTCTTCGTTGATTTTTTTTGGTGCGATCTTCCTTAAGGTCGGCGAAAGGGCTTTGCGGGTTTGCCAGAGCGCATCGACCTCTTGCTGGCTTTCTGCCTTTCTAAATTCCAGAAGGCCTTCATTCATCGCCGCCTGATGGATGCTCTCGATTTGCACCGCCATGGCCTCTTTGAACCCATCGACCTCGATCATCAGCAGTGCACCAGCACCCTCTGGGAGGTCCGCGGTCGAATAGCGCCGAACCATGTTGATGGCGTTCCCATCAATAAATTCCAGCGCACAGGGAACCGCGGGCTGCGCCATGATTTTGGCGATAGCCGTGGCGGCGGACTGAACGTCTTGGTAGACCGCACGGAGGGTGGCCTTCGTTTCTGGGAGAGGGGTTAGCTTCAAGGTCGCCTCGGTGATCAAGGCGAGGGTGCCTTCTGATCCGATGATCAGACGAGTCAGGTCATAGCCGACCACCCCTTTGGTGGTGTAGACCCCAACCCGAAACGCTTCACCCGCTCCGGTGACGACCCGAAGCCCCAGCGTATTTTCTCTTGGCGTCCCATATTTCACGGCGCGAGGTCCTGCCGAATTGTAGGCAAGATTACCGCCGACGCTGCAAAAGGCGGCGCTGGTGGGATCGGGGGGCCAGAAAAAACCGTGGGGTTTTAGAAAGTCCTGTATGGCTTGATTGGTGATCCCAGGCTCGACCACCAGATAGCGGTTGTCCTTTGAAAACTCGACGATACGGTCCATTCGCTCAAAGGAGGCCACAACGCCGTGCTGAAGGGGGACCGTCGCGCCCGTGGTTCCAGTGCCACGGCCCCT
>RFVA01000203.1 GCA_009922685.1 Gammaproteobacteria bacterium
GCGGCTTTTTCATAGTAAGCCGATGATGCCGGTCTAATCATGATCAGGCAACCCCGTGAACAATTACCATCCAATCAAGGTCATGACCATCAAGCCAAGCATCAACTGCGCCCATTCGGAAAGCGTTGGGATCTAAGCTCGAAACCATCTCAATCCTGGGCTAAATGATCCATCAGGGTATGCTGATTTCCACTCTAAACGGAAGAGCGCCACTTTTTTACTGGGCTAACACTCAGTAATAGACGCTTCTGGACATCATCTTTCAGATTGTCGAGTGAGTTCACCGGACATTACAAAGGTATGAAGCGCCGTGGAGACATTAACAAATATAAGTTGCAATTTGTTAACTGCGCCTGACTTCGATCTAGTGGCAAGAAAGTTGTACGTAGAATGACCTTTCCATGTCAAATTGTCATCAAAGGTTATTACCCCAGCCCCATTAGCTGGATCAGTAACCATTAGCTTTACGGCTTCGCCTTCGACGTTTGTATAGACGCCCAGTTGTCCGTCGGGCAGATAGGAAACGAATGTACCGTTATTTTCTGATCCATTTCCATTGGTATCGAACTTTACAATTCTTGTCACTGCAGATGCCATCCCAGGGCCTGATTCAGAGCCAAGACCACCAATAGTATTGGTATGCATGACCCACGTCCCTGCGAAATCTGAAAGCTTGAAATCCTTTGTGGCAGCGAATGAATTTCCATAAATTCCAATGAAAGTCAATATTGATATTAGGGTTATTTTGATCATGATAGTTAACTTTGTTTCTGTGAATGTTGCTCATCTGTGAGTTAATGCCCTAGAGCTTAGGCGACTAAGCCTTTGCATCATCTACGCAAATGTATCACAAGGTTGGCGGCCAGCATAGGCAAGTAATTGCGCACTGCTGGGCGCACAATGATAACGGGAACCGAAGCCCCCGACGGGATGATTATTTCATCCAGCCCAATGGCTGTTTCAATCTCGGTCCATACCCGCCGACCGTCAGGCTATCATTATCATCATCATGACCTCAGCCCATTTGGAACGGGCTGGGGTGAGTCATGTCTCGGCTTATGGTCCGTTCGGACAAGCTGCTTTCCCGCAGTTACGGAAAGAATTTATCTTAGATTTAAAATCATCAACTGGACGTGCGCCATCAATTATTGTTCCTCCAAGCCTTGAGGAGCCAATCACCCAGGCTGGAGTACCATGAAATTTAAGCGTATCAGCCAGGTTTGCCACTTCATTCATAGCATCAGTGGTTGCCTGTGAATCCATTTCTCTCTGAACAATAGCCATATCAGCACCATGGGACTTAGCGACCTTCAGTGCCTCCGCCTTACCGATATGATCCTTTGATGATAAAAGGGCTTTATGAAACGTCCAAAAATTCTTTGGGCTTAAGAGTTTACGCACTGCTGTTGAAACCTTGGCCGCGTCGCGCGAGTCAGGACCTAAGACTGGAAGATCCTTTAATATAACTCTAAGATTTGGGTCTGAATCAAAAGGTCTGGACATTGCTCTCAGAACACCTAGAACCCCATTCAGCAAAGACCCACCCTGGCTGGGCCGTCGCTCAGTGGATCGAAGGAGTCATCCAACCGGAGTAAAGTGGGCGTCTGTTCACCATAAGAAGAGACAATCCCCTCCATTGACCAAGATACGCCACTTTATTTCAGTCTTAGCCCTCCTCTTGATTAAGGGCTTTAGTGGTCAGGTGCAGGCCAATGGAGGCATTGTGACCGATGGTTCGGTGGGATCCTCCAGCTATGTCGGTTCAGTCCATACCTTAAGCCCGCGTGGAGGGAGTTCTGATGTCCACGTCACCCAATCCATGGGAACGACGGTGGGCCATAATGTCTTTCAGAGTTTCTCTCAATTTAATATCTCAAAAGGAC
>RFVA01000204.1 GCA_009922685.1 Gammaproteobacteria bacterium
CTGATTCGACTCATGCGGCCAAAGCAATGGATCAAAAACGGTTTTGTCCTTGCCCCACTGGTTTTTTCAGGAGAATTTCTACAGCCTGATGCCATTCAATCTTCACTGCTTGCATTTATTTTGTTCTGCCTAGCCTCCTCGGCAACCTACATTGTCAACGACCTCAATGATATAGAGCGAGATCGAAAGCACCCCATAAAATCTAAAACGAGGCCCCTGGCGGCAGGAACCGTGAGCGTCACGTCGGCCCTGATCTTACTCGGAGCCCTCTATGTCACCTTGATTGGAGCTTGGTTTGTGACGCCCAAGGTCGTGATGGTGCTCGCCGCCTATTCGGCTTTAAACATTGCCTACAGCCTTTATCTTAAATACCAACCGGTGATCGATATTTTTACGATTGCCGTCGGTTTTGTCCTCAGAGTCTATGCTGGAGCCGTAGCCTTAGCCGTTCCACTGTCAGATTGGATGTTCGTGACAACACTCTGCCTAGCGCTTTATCTTGCGGCCATCAAACGACGACAAGAAATCAGCCAAAGCGGCACTGAAGGGAGACAAGTACTAAAAAAATATACGGTGGAGTTGATCGATCGATATGCAGAAATGTCTGCGGTAGGGGCACTCCTCTTTTACAGCCTCTTTGTGATGACCACCAAGCCAGCCCTGATCATCACCGTCCCCGTGGTCTTATTTGGGTTTTTTCGTTACTGGTATGTCGTTGAAACCTTGGATGGCGGCGAATCACCCACGGATGCACTGATCGCTGATAAGCCACTCCTCATCACCATCCTTCTTTGGGTCACAGCCTCTGCATGGGCGCTCTGGCCAACAGGACATTAACCATGGACTACGCCTACGCAATCACCCCCTTCATCGCATGGCTGGTGGCGGGGAGCCTCAAATTCATCATTAATAGCGTTAGGGCGGGTGATTGGGCCTTCGGCCATATTGGCTATGGGGGTATGCCCAGCAATCACAGCGCCATCGTGAGCAGTACCGCCAGCTTGATTGCCTTAAGAGAGGGAATCCAAACCCCGGCATTTGGCGTTGCGGTGACATTAGCCTTTATCGTGGTCATGGACGCAAATAGTTTGCGTAGACAAATAGGCAAGCATGCCAAAGCAATAAACGAGTTAGCAAAAGAAACAGGAGTAAGGCCAGAAGAAAGCCTTAGGGAACGGATGGGACATAGCACCTTAGAAATACTCGTCGGCTTGTTCGTCGGATATTCTATAGCTAAGCTCATTATATACTTATGAGGATTGAGAGACCATGAGGATAATAAGGACTTTCTATGGAATAAAAGGAAAAATGTTTTTTGTTATTTTTACGATTATTTTAGTTTGTTTTGTGGCTCGGTTTTCAAGAATTATAAATCCTGTTGATCAGGTTATAGTTACAATAAGTGATAGCGGAGAGACTATTAGAGCTGTGACGAAGAATGGTGATCTCATACCAGCAAGGAAAGATAGCGGCACAGGATTAATCAGAATCAATAACGATAACCCAAATGGCAGGGAGGGAATCGACATTAATGTTTCTAAAGAAGGCTTTGTTTCATTGAAGAAGGGAAGCCCTAATAGCCTAAGGATTCTCGAGATGGATGATATATCTCTCAAGCCTAAAGGCTTTAGAAGCTATGTGATCAGCAAGAATAGTACTCCGTTTCGTTTTGGCCTCTTAGAGGCAGCCTTCTGCATCGCTTGCACTCTAATATGCATATTAAATCGCAAGTCAAAAAACACAATTAGGCGGGCCACATCTGCGTAGGCGTTCACGAGGTTTGATCAGGCGGCCTTTTTTTCGACCTGATTTGAGGCTGGGATTGAGTGGATATGATCGATGGGCAGCCTGATGGTGACGG
>RFVA01000205.1 GCA_009922685.1 Gammaproteobacteria bacterium
TCCTGGCCCCCCAAAGGAAGTGCGGCGCATCGGGTCACTTGATTGATGGCAACGATGGCCTTACACATCTGCTGAACGGTTAATTCTGCATGAGGAAAATCTAGTTGCCCCGCAGCCCAGGTGATGACCCCATAACTTGACTCTTTGAGGCGCTGGACCAGCCCTTCAAGCGTGGCGGTCGGAATCCCACCGACAGTATCTGCCTGGATCTTAAGCCCCTGTGCCAACGCCGAAAAAGCAGCCGCCACTAGAGGAAGGTCCTCCATTTGACATGGAATAACTTGAGGCGCTCGGCCATCGGGGGCGGTTGATTGGTGTCCAGAAGGCGCTCTTCCAAGATAAACGATCTCTCGTTTGGAGGTATCCGCCCCAAAGAGAGTCTCTTGATTCCAAATAAAGCGCTCAAAAAAACGAGGAAAAGGCCCCTCAATATCACTCCCAAAAATAATGAGGAGATCGACCCGGTTCTTGAGTTCCGCTAAGGTGGTGGCCATCCAACCAGAATCTGAGAGGACCAGTAGGTTTCGAAGACCTGCACCCGCGCGCATTTGATCGAAAATGCCGCGGCTTCGATCAATGAGCGAGAATGCCGCCCGGGCCTCATTGACATCGCTCCCAAAGCCACTAAAAAGAGGGAGCCGACTGTCTTTAAGACGGCCTGCGATATGGCTAATAGCGGTCTCTAAAGAAACCTCCTCACCCTTCAGTCGAGGCTTAAGATCGGTGATGGGGCTCTCAAAGCCTCTGATAGTGACGGGATCGCCACCCTCGATGACCTTAACGGTCTGACCGTCGACGACAATCTTGAGATCATCCGATGCTATGCCGCAAAAAGGGCTGGGAACGCGCTCAAAGACACGCTTCTCGGTGTCGCTCATGGACCAATGCTCCATTAATCATGCGAAAGCTGAGGCATCGAAAAGGCCTCTAAAGGCTTTCAATGCCACCCCAAACAGTCAAGCATAGGATTTTGGGGTCGCTTTTTCAACTCCATCAACCGCTCAAAAAAGAGACCCCTATCATGCCGTTTTGAAATAAGATCCCCTGATCTACAAAAGGCTCCAAGGAGTCTAAGGCATCAGGCCCCAGAAAGAGGTTAAACGCCCCATGAACCACTCAGAACTTAAGAAGCGTCTTCGGATCGGATTCGCGCTTCTGATCGGCTATTTCACCGGAAAAGGTCTTGGACTCTTTCTGGGTCACCACCCGTCTGAATCTTTCGTTGTAGGGTCTCTCCTTGGGGTTCTAGGGACCCAAGGGAGCTTTTGGCTGTATGACCGCTGGGCCCAAAAATCATCAACGATGTCTGATCCAAAGAAGGTACCTTAGAGTCTGTGGAGAGATTCTAGGACATCCTTGGATGACCCTTTTACGCCCACCTCCGATGCCAGAGTAGCCGCTGTCGATTGGACCTTTCTTAAAAGCGCCTGACCATCCCAGCCTTTTCCCCCATGGCCATAGAGATGGCGATTGAGATCCTGCCACGTCTCACCGAGATCATACTCAAGCGCTTGAAGCCTTTCTGCCGATGAAAGGCTGGGCCACTTTTGTTGGGCCCAAGCTTCAAGCGCCTGTCTTGCGACCAGAGGATCTCCTTGAAGACAAGCCACCTCAAGACGCTTTAATTGAGATCCAGCCTTTGGGGTATGGAAGGCTTCCTGTCCTGAAGGATCTGAAACCCTTGGATTCCGTGACCGTGACCGCCACCACCAGAGCATCAGGGTTCCGGCCCATCCAAAACCTAAACCCAACGACACCCAAGGCCAGAAACCGGCGCTCTGATCGCTCTTTTGAGCATCCAAAGGAACAGAGACGAGAGGCTCCTTTGGGGCGGGAGCTTCAGGTATTTCAG
>RFVA01000206.1 GCA_009922685.1 Gammaproteobacteria bacterium
TCAGAAGGTGTTCCAAGAAGTTTCGTTTTGAGTAGCAATGAGATTCTTGAAGCCCTCCAGGAGCCGCTTCAGGGCATCGTCGACGCGGTCAAGATCGCACTGGAACAAACGCCGCCGGAATTGAGTTCGGATGTCGCTGAGCGGGGAATCTACCTGACGGGGGGCGGCGCCCTTTTGAAGGACATTGATCGGCTGATTTCAGAAGAAACAGGCTTACCGGTCCACATTGCCGAAGATCCCTTAACCTGTGTCGCACGCGGCGGTGGCCGTGTGCTGGAACTTCTCGATACAAAGGGCCTTGCTCTCTTTTCGCTGGAATGATCAAGGCCTGATTTTAAGGTTCCAACCGGTCATTCGAGATGCGGGTCAGACTCGATCATAAACCTTTCGTCGTTAACGGTTCGGCGCTCCACATCAAGCTGGTCATTTGCTTGGTGGCCTCCTTGATCGTTCTTGCGATTGAAAACCACCTCGAGGGAAGCGGCCAACGACGCCCCTTTTCAGCGCTCGTCGAACCGGTTCGCCAACTGGTCAATGGTCCCGCCCGTCTTTTCCGAAAGTTTTCAGACTACAGCGCCGAACAGACGGATCTGGTGATAGAGAACCAGAGGCTCCGGGAGGAAGCCTTGCTGCTTCGTGGCCAACAGCTCCGTTTTGAAGCCCTTGAACAGGAAAACACGAGGCTTCGGGGTCTCCTCGACAGTACCTTCAAAGTCGGTGATCAAGTCCTGATTGCAGAGCCTTTATCGATCAGTCTGGTGCCTTATGAAAACCTGATTGTGGTCAATAAGGGTGAACTTCACGGCGTTAGGGTCGGTCAGGCTGTCGTTGATGGCAACGGGGTCGTCGGGCAGGTGTTAAGGGTCACGAGTCAGACGGCCGATATTGTGATGATCACCGACCCAAGCCACGCGACACCCGTCCAGATTAATCGGACCGGACTTCGGACCATTGCTGTTGGAACCGGTCAGACGGATCGACTGGAATTACCTTATCTTCCGGGGAATGCCGACATCGAGCCCGGGGACCTTTTGGTGACCTCTGGTCTTGATGGAGTGTTTCCTGCGGGGTATCCGGTCGCCCGCATACCGCCTAGAAAGGAAGGTCAGCCGGTTCTTCAGGGGGGAGCGGTTCCCATGGCGCGACTCGATCACAACCGAGAATTACTGGTGGTGAGAACCGATTCGACGCCGCTCCAGAAAGCACCAGAGGTTCCTTCCTTAAGGTCTAACGCCCCAGAATCTCATGACCCATGAGCCTTCGGCTTCACATCGTATCGCCCTTGCATTAACGCTGGGTCTGGCGATGATTCTTCGGATCCTGCCGCTTCAAGAGGGCTGGGCTCCCTTCAATCCTGATTGGGTGGCCCTCGTCCTCCTCTTTTGGATTTTTCCTGTGCCGGAACGGATCGGGATTCTTTGGGCCTGGGGCGTTGGGTTGATTGTCGATGCCTTGACGGGCCGGCTTTTGGGACAGCATGCCTTGGCCTATGGCGTGATGGCCTATTTGGCTCTTTTAATGAGAGCGAGGTTCACCCTGTTGCCCCTCCCGATCCAAAGCCTCTGGGTTCTTGGCCTGTTGTCGGCTGAATCTCTCCTGGTTCTCTGGACACAGCGGCAGGAGCTCCCGGCAGCCATGCAATTTCAATACTGGTATCCGGTGTTGACCGGCGCTTTGATCTGGCCTTTTTTTCTTTTCATTCTTAGTGGGTTGACCGGCGTGAGGCACCGGCTGTGAGAGGCGATCTGACCGTCGAAGACAGTCTCCGCGAAAATCGCCTGTTTATTAATCGGATCATTGCCAGCGTCTCCTTGATGCTCCTTGGGGTGCTGGTTCT
>RFVA01000207.1 GCA_009922685.1 Gammaproteobacteria bacterium
ACGTGACCAATCGTACCGACGTTAACGTGCGGCTTGTTACGTGTGAATTTTTCTTTGGACATCCGCCAACACCCCTTAGAAAGTTTTCAAAATTCGCGAACACTGGAGCCCATAACCGGATTTGAACCGGTGACCTCTTCCTTACCAAGGAAGTGCTCTACCGACTGAGCTATATGGGCAAATCAAATTGGAGCGGGTGATGGGAATCGAACCCACGCCATCAGCTTGGAAGGCTGAGGTTCTACCTTTGAACTACACCCGCAAAGGTAAAACATCCCGAATGGTGGAGGGGGAAGGATTCGAACCTTCGAAGGCTGAGCCGTCAGATTTACAGTCTGATCCCTTTGACCGCTCGGGAACCCCTCCAGTCGGGTTAGCAGGCGATTATCGTGAAATGACTAAAGTACGTCAACCCTTTTTATTATTTTTGTTGTCGCCGATCCATCCCATTTAAGCGAGACATGACGCCAGCGGTATCACCCGCTCGCAGGGACTCGAGCTCCCGAAGGGCGTCTGCCACAGATTCATCGATCAACCGTAAGTCTTCTTTGGAAGGCGCATCAAGAACATAATCGGCCACCGCCAGCCGATCACCCGGATGACCGATACCCAGCCTAAGACGGAGGAAATCGGGCGACTTCAAATGGGCCAAGAGGTCCCTGAGACCATTATGCCCCCCATGCCCGCCGCCTCGCTTCAACCGAACGACGCCCGGAGGCAGATCCAATTCATCATGCGCCACCAGAATCTCCTCAGGCGCTATCTTGAAGTAGGCCGCCACAGCCCCAACCGAAGCCCCGCTGCGATTCATGTAGGTGGAGGGCTTCAAGAGAAAGAGCGGGCTCCCCCCTCGATCGTCGCGCCCAAAAGCACCCTGAAAGCGAGACTCTTCACGGAAGCTGACCTGGGTTCGGCCCGAGACCTCATCCAAAAACCAAAACCCGGCATTATGCCGGGTCTTTTCGTAACGCGAGGTCGGGTTTCCAAGCCCTACGATCAACTTGATCGTATCAGCCAAAACGGCCTCCCAAGGCTTGACCTAAAGAATAACGACTCAGGCGCCGGCTTCCTCTTCAGAAGCCTCAACACCGCCGCGCGGCGACTGAATAGCCGCGACCACTTGATCGTGATCGGCGCCATGCTTCAGCTCGATGATTTCGACACCTGGCGGCAATTTGATATCGGAGAGATGGATACTCTGGCCGATATCCACCTTCAACATATCGACCACAATGAACTCTGGAAGCCGAGCTGGCAAACAAACAACTTCAATGTCGGTAAGGTTGTGAGTAAACA
This sequence comes from Gammaproteobacteria bacterium, assembly GCA_009922685.1. GTDB lineage: Bacteria > Pseudomonadota > Gammaproteobacteria > Methylococcales > Methylococcaceae > UBA6136. Next base: position 1,297 of record RFVA01000207.1, read on the forward strand.
CACCGCCCTTCTTGGCGCCCACGGACTTTTCCTGATTGAGGAAATGAAGCGGCACGTGGACTCGAATCTTCATCGACTCGGTCACCCGCTGGAAGTCCATATGCATGATGATTGGACGGCTCGGGTGACGCTGAATATCCTTGATAATGGCGGTTTCTTCCTTGCCATCATATTGAATCGTCAAAATGTGGGAGTAAGTCGCTTCGTTTTCGAGCGCCTTAACCACCTTGTTGTGATTGAGCGTCAGCGCAACCGGCTCTCCACCCGCCCCATATAGAACGGCCGGAACCTTGCCCTCGACGCGCAAACGACGGGAATAGCCGCGACCGAGGTCGGTGCGGGACATTGCTTCAAATACAAAACTGCCTGCCATCTTTTTTCTCCAAATACTCTGAGCAGTTAACGTTAAGCCGACTTAATCGACATACATGGAGCTGACCGACTCACCCACCGCCATTCGGCGTATGGTCTCAGCCAGCATTTCCGCAACACTGAGTTGCCGAATTTTTTTACAACGCCGAGCATCGGCGCGAAG